>JABSRT010000022.1 GCA_013214945.1 Gammaproteobacteria bacterium | reverse complement strand
TCCGATGATTGCAATCATCGGATTTTGATCTCATTTACAAAAAAAGCAAGAAATTTAGTCTTAACTGATCTGCATTAACCGCTAGCCGGTGGTTTTTTTTTGCTAATTTTTAGCCCCGCCATTGCTGTACTAGCCTAAAGTTTGCTAACGTTAATAAAGGATTATACCAATTTGGCAGTCGTTTAACGCCGATGACTGTGAACATAGGAGCGCAATGAAATCGGAGCCAGCCTTAGCTAAAAAACCTAAAATAGCCTTATTACTGAGCGGCGGTGGCGCTCGTGGTGCCTATCAAGTTGGGGTGTTAAAAGCGATCGCCAGTTTTTACCCGCGTAATCATGGCATTCCCTTTCCGATTTTATGTGGCACGTCTGCTGGCGCGATGAATACCACGGCTCTGGGGTGTTACGCCCCCTGTTTTCATCTGGGCGTTAAAAAGCTCGAGTGGATTTGGCGTCATATGCACACCAATCAAATTTATCGCTCCGACCTTAGTCATGTCTCGCGTTATATGTTTAATAACCTCACTAAATGGATCCGCAGTGATTTAAATCGAAACAGGCCTAGCTCATTGCTCGATAACAGCCCCTTACGAGAACTGTTAAGCCAATTCATTCCGTTTGAACGCCTTGAACGTAATATTTCTGCGGGTCATTTGCACGCACTATCTATTACGGCATCGAGCTATCAGACTGGCAACTCGATGTCTTTTTTTCAAGGTCATCCGTCAATCAACGATTGGAAGCGTTCGAAAAGAGAAAGTCTGCGCGGTACTTTGCATTACGATCACCTGATGGCGTCGGCTGCGATCCCATTGCTATTCCCCGCTATTGAGGTTCGTCAAGCCTATTACGGTGACGGCTCAATTCATCAGCTATCACCGCTCAGTCCACCGATTCATTTAGGCGCTGAAAAAATATTATGTATTGGTCTCGCTTCCACGCCAAAACCTTCGTCACATGCCCAACTTCACCACCCTAGCGCTTCTTCCATTGCCGGACATTTACTCGACAGTATCTTTAGTGACACGCTAACCTCGGATCTTGAGCGCTTGTCTCGAATTAATGACACCTTAGAATTGATACCTGCCGCAACGCGAGCACAATTACCGCTGCGAAAAATTGAAACCTTATTGATCAATCCAAGTATCGACATCGATCTGCTCGCACACAAGCATTTTGAACACATGCCGTTGGCGATCCGGTTATTACTAAAATCTATTGGCATCGACAAAACCAGTGAGTCGAGTTTAGTCAGTTACTTGTTATTCGAAAAGTCTTTTTGCTGCGCGCTAATCGACGTTGGTTATCGTGATGGCATGGCTCACAAACAACAATTGCTTAAATTTCTTGAAATAGAAGAACCAAGCCATCGCAGCCATGCCAGAGACTTTAGCCAACAACCATAACCGCGGAAAATTCCTTCTTATTTATTCGTCGACATCTCCTGATCACTGTAATGGCTGGGTTTTACCTGTTAATAACACAAAATCCCCACATTTATTAATGTTGGCATGTGAATTGCTTTATTAATACCATCGGATAGTTAGTCAAAAAAATATTGTTTTTTCTATGCACTAACCTAGTAATAATCCGTACCGTAAATTATGGATGAAACGGTCATTATTAACAGATTGAGAGAGAAGCAATGTCACAGTTATATCGTAAAACTCATCAGGTTAGCCCTTTCGAAGTAAATACAATCACTTCTGAAGCTAGCAACAATGACAAAAAACCACTTCGGCGTAGTGAGGATAAACTGGCATTTCTAGAAAAGCTCAATATGACTATCGAGCTTGAGCCACTATTAGCTACTTACACAGCGGAAGTTAGCCGCCTAATAGCAGTTACCGGCCTAGAATTCGAAAGTCCTAACCACAAGTTGCAATTGAAATACTCTAAAGCTAGCGCCAACAAGCTGACACATCAATTGATCTTTAACAATACAGTACTGGGAAATATTATTTATCTCAGTACGCAGCCACTGAACAACCATCAGCGGCAATTACTTGCCAATGTCGAGCAACAATTGTTGCAGTCGTTGCATAATGTATTGCGTTTTGAACATACCCGAAAAATGAGTATGAGAGATTACTTAACGGGGTTGGGTAATCGTAATTACTTTGAAGAGGCGCTTCGTCATATGACCGCAACAGCCGAAAGGGAAGATCGGTCGTTCACTTTATTATTTATTGATTTAGATAATTTCAAAGCGGTTAACGACGAGTGTGGTCACCTTGCGGGCGACCAAGTCTTAATCGAGTTTTCTCGATTATTAAGATTTGCGGTACGTGATAATGATCATGTCTTTAGATTTGGTGGCGACGAATTTGCCATTTTATTGTCTCACAGTGATCATCTACATCCAGAGTTTGTTGCCCAACGGATAGTAAGCGCAACCGCTACCAGTCAACTTTTGCTTGAGACAAACGTGACAGCGAGTATTGGTTATGCTAATTGGCAGCAAGGTGACAATAGCACCGTATTGACTAATCGCTCAGATAAAGCCTTATACCACGTGAAAGGTGCTGGGAAAAATGGCTACCACGGTGCAGCCTAAACTAACACGACCGTATAACGGGCCGTATTAATCGGATTTTCGCCAGCTGATCATCATGTTTGGTTGATTAATACAGCCCTGATAGCCTTGTTCGACCCACACGCCAAGCGCAGCAACCAATTGCTGGTCGAAAAATACTAATGGAATTTGGGATCGTTGCCAAGTAGGGATACTAAACTCCTGCCACAGCTTTTTTACCGCACGGCGCTTGTCCCGGCCAATAGGCCAAGCTTTATAGCTGCCTACTACACCAAACCGAATTTCAACTTTTAGCGCTTTTGGTGCGATTAATCGAATCACAAATTCCGAATCAGAATCTGTCTCCTTGAGCTCGCTGTGCTGACTAAATTCGAGTTCCCCTAACTGGTTAGGCAAAGAAATCGTCGACTCGCCCCGCCAATTAATAACCTGCTCCGAGATATCAGGTTGAGGCATAACGACCATCATCACTCCCTGAAATCGTCTAATTTGCGCCCCTGAGACTTCGACAATCGGATCGCTGTCTAAGGTGGCAGCTAACATTTGAGCCGTAATTTGTTGTAATTGGGCTTGCGATGGCATCGTTAGTTGATGCTGACGCAGCCAATAACGGATTAAGTTGTTTTGTCTCGCAACCGATAACTGACCAACTACCGCCACTAACAAGCCCCCGGCTCGGGCTTGCGCCTTGTCGTAATCAATCTCAGCCAGCTCGTCGAGCAACTCAATGCTTTGTCCCAGCAAACTAGCACTGCGGGCAAGGTTGTCACTAAAACCTTGCCAACGTTGATTCAATTTAGGCATTATTTGATGGCGTAAATAATTTCGGTCAAAGCGGCAATCGAGGTTGCTATCGTCTTCAATCCAGTTCAACTGGTGACGATGCGCATAACGCTCAATCTCTTTTCGGCCAATACCAAGTAGTGGCCGATTGTGGCTTCCCTGATTAAACGCTAACGAGCTAGGCATTGCAGCTAACCCAAGCACTCCTGCGCCACGTTTTAACGCCAGTAAAACCGTTTCAGCCTGATCGTCAAGATGTTGAGCAGTCACTAAAATGTCATCAGTTGCAACATAATTAGCGAGCGCCTGGTAACGTGCTTGGCGGGCCTGCGCTTCAATATTACTGTCGCTGGCTAGATGGACGGGTTCAAGCGCAAAGGTTATTGCATAATTTGCACATAACTGCTGGCAAAAAAGTCCCCACTTGTCAGCTAGTTTATTTAAGCCATGATCAACATGAACCGCGATAATTTGTTGGTTATCGACCGTTGACTTAGCCAACAAATCAAGCAACACTACAGAATCAACGCCGCCACTTAAGCCGATAACGATACGAGTCGTTGGCTGATAATAGTCGGCGATAAAACGTTCAATTTGAGCTGGAAGGTTCATTATTTTGATCTATAAAAGCGATGAAAGATAATACCAAGATTATAAATTTACTAAATTGGTATAAAAAGTGTTACCAACACTAAATTTATCGTATCAGCAGGTTGTCGGCGCGGTATAGTACAGTATACTGGCGGCAACTAACGTTAACTAATTTTATTGAGATATTTATGAAAATTCAAGATCTAGCGGTTTCAAACAATCTAAAAAAGAAAGTCATGACTACACTAGCTGATGATACCCTGTATATGCAAGAAGAGAATGGCGATTTGGTGATTAACGTCGCTGCTTACCTAGCAAGAAAAACCAACAGCAAAACGGTTACTTTAGAAGATATTCTTGGCAAAGACTTGTTAGACTTTGACGCCGATTATATTGTTCTAAGCTAATCAGCTAAGACCTAACGCAAGCAGTGGCACAATTATCGTCGCGACGATATCCCAAATATCCCATAAACCATCGCTAACCCATGCATCATAGATTTCTTTCATGATGCCAGCGATGGTCGCTGCAATAAGGGCAGGCCAATATCCAGCCAGCCCCACGCAGCTTGCCACTGCTGCTGCAACTAGCCCAATGACTGCGCCGTATATAACATGTGTCACTTTATCAGCATGTTTAAACCCACGCAGTTCGGGTAAATAACCCAAAAAACCAATCTCTATCACTTTGCCTCCAAACTGCTGAGTTTAAGCCATGCTACCAACTAAACAGCCAATGCTCTAATTAACCTGAGTACCGGATAAGCGAATTTACCCAGAATTCAGGTTAATTAGCGGGTGCTTTATACCTCGTACTAAGCAATAACTCCTAGCCAGTATGCCCCACTGTCACGCTTAATAAACCAGCAATAGTTAAGTTTGACTTATCAAGGTCAAAAAAAACCACCCGAAGGTGGTTTTAGCAATCAATAATTAGCGCGGTAACGACTTAACAATAACCAAATGACATTAAACGGTCATAACGCTGATTAAGTAAAGTATCGACATCAAGGCTCTTAAGCTCACTCAATTGCGATAACAATTGCTGCTTAACATTTTGCGCGATAACATCGTAATCACGATGCGCGCCACCCAATGGCTCTTCGATAATACTGTCGATGAGATCTAGCTCTTTTAAGCGCTTAGATGTAATGCCCATCGCTTCAGCGGCCAATGAGGCTTTGTCGGCACTCTTCCATAAAATAGATGCACAGCCTTCCGGAGAAATAACCGAATAAGTGCTGTATTGCAACATGTTAACGCGATCGCCGACCCCGATAGCTAATGCGCCACCTGAACCGCCTTCACCAATCACGGTACAAATCACAGGCACTTTAAGTCCGGCCATTACTTTTAGATTGCGAGCAATCGCTTCAGACTGGCCACGTTCTTCAGCACCAACGCCAGGGTAAGCACCCGGGGTATCGATAAATGTCAGGATCGGCATCTTAAAACGTTCTGCCATCTCCATTAAGCGTAATGCTTTACGGTACCCTTCTGGACGCGGCATACCAAAGTTACGCTTCACTTTTTCAGGTGTTGTACGTCCTTTTTGATGACCAATAACCATCACTGATTGGCCATCGAGGCGAGCGATGCCACCAATAATTGCTTTATCATCCGCAAAAGCACGGTCACCATGCAATTGGTCGAATTCATCAAAAATACGATCGATATAGTCAAATGAATACGGGCGTTGTGGGTGACGGGCTAATTGACTTATCTGCCACGGGCCTAATGACGAAAATATTTTTTGCGCCATGGTGACACTTTTAGCTTCCAGCTTGTCGATCTCTTCAGCCAAATCAATATTTAACGAGCTATTGTTGCTCACGTTGCGAAGCTCATCAATTTGAGCATGTAGCTCAGCAATTGGTTTTTCAAACTCTAAAAAATTCTGACTCATCAGTGATTCTCTTTATTGTATATGGCTAGTCCATTTCAGCTCATTGTAGCTGAATATAAACTGAAATTAGCTAAATTTTAAACGAACTTGCTTGTTACCAAGCAATATTCTCAAATTGTCTAACAGCTCATCATCGGGTGTAACGCGCCATTGGGTGCCTAGTGTTAACTGAGCCGTCGCTTCAGCTCGCGAGTAAAAGACAGTAACTGGCAGCGCACCAAATTGATGAGGCTCTAAGATTTGGGTAAAGCGACCAAAGAATTCATTATTAACTTGATCCTGTGATACTTTTATTTCCAATGCGGTGGCAAAACGTTCTCGTGCCGTAGCAATGTCATAAACTTCTTTGGCGGTCATTCTATTACCCCCGGAAAAATCATCAAAGCTGACCTCTCCCTCTAACACCAATATTTTGTCTTTTTGGAGCAAATCTTGATATTTTTCGAGCGCTTCGCTGTATAACATTACCTCTAAACGACCACTTTTGTCATCTAGCGTCAAAATTCCCATTTTAGAGCCACGTTTAGTGATCATCACGCGAGCCGCAATAACGAGACCTGCCGCCTTAACCATTTTACCGCGCCCCGTTGGCACCACATCTTTAAGTCGACTACGAGTATAGTGTTTTAGCTCAGCCAAATATTGATTAATCGGGTGGCCAGTTAAATATAAACCTAAGGTTTCGCGCTCACCTTCTAGCCAAATTTTATCAGGCCACGGCGGCGCATCGATAAATTGGTGAGTCACTTCGTCATCATGACTGGCCAGTAAACCAAACAAATCATGCTGACCGACCGCGCGATCTTTAGCGTGCTGCTCTGAAGCTTTAACCGCCTCAGGCAACGACGCCATTAACGAGGCGCGATGTGGGCCAAGGTTATCAAGTGCCCCGGCTTTAATCAGCTTTTCGAAAATACGCTTATTAATTTTCTTGGTATTAACTCGACCACAAAAATCGAATAAATCTTTAAACGGGCCACCTTCGGCGCGAGCTTGTAAAATAGCCTCAACCGGCCCCTCACCAACCCCTTTAATCGCGCCAATACCATAGATAATTTCGAGTTTGTCATTGACACTGAATTTATACTGACCGGCATTAACATCGGGCGGATGCAGCACAATTTTCATCCGCTGACATTCGTCAACTAGAGTCACGATTTTATCGGTGTTATCCATATCTGCTGACATTACAGCGGCCATAAAATAAGCACCGTGATGGCATTTCATCCACAGCGTTTGATACGATACTAAGGCATAGGCGGCCGAGTGAGATTTATTAAAGCCATAACCAGCAAATTTCTCTACCAAATCGAAGATTTTCATCGCCAATTCACCATCGATACCGTTATTAATCGCGCCTTCTTCAAAACTCGAACGCTGCTTGGCCATCTCTTCTGGCTTTTTCTTACCCATAGCACGACGCAGCATATCCGCGCCACCTAGGGTATAACCAGAAAGTACCTGAGCAATCTGCATGACCTGCTCTTGATACAAGATAATGCCATAGGTTGGCTCTAAGGTCTCTTTTAACGACTCATGCTGCCATTCGATGTCGGGATAAGATACTTCTTCACGACCGTGCTTACGGTTGATAAAGTTGTCTACCATGCCCGATTGCAATGGCCCCGGTCGAAACAGCGCCACGAGCGCGATAATATCTTCAAAGCTGTCGGGCAACAGCCGACTAATCAGTTCTTTCATGCCGCGCGATTCGAGCTGGAATACCGCGGTGGTTTCACTGCGCTTAAGCATCGAAAAACACGCGGGATCTTCGAGCGGAATCGATTCAATTCTTACGGGTTCGAGCCCTTCTTTGGCCCGTGATTCGTTGAGCGGGTCAAGCGCCCATTTAATGATGGTCAGCGTTCGCAGACCCAAGAAATCAAACTTAACCAAGCCGGCAGTTTCAACATCATTTTTGTCAAACTGAGTAACCGGGTTTTTACCTTCCTCATCACAATAAAGCGGCGCAAAATCGGTAATGGTCGTTGGCGAAATAACGACACCACCGGCGTGTTTACCTGCGTTTCGGGTGGTACCCTCTAAACGCCGCGCCATGTCGATAAGCTCACGAACATCGTCATCGATCTGATACAGCTGGTCAAGTTGTGGCTCAACTTCCCACGCCTTGGTCAGTGTCATGCCCGGCTCTGCCGGAATAAGTTTAGTAATACGCTCGACAAAGCCATATGGGTGACCCATGACACGGCCAACATCTCGTACTACGGCTTTGGCTGCCATCGTACCAAAAGTAATGATTTGCGATACCGCATCACGACCGTATAACTCGGCAACATGGTCGATAACCCGATCGCGGCCTTCCATACAGAAATCGACATCGAAATCGGGCATTGAGACACGTTCTGGGTTAAGAAAACGCTCAAACAGTAAGTCGTATTCCAACGGATCGAGATCGGTGATCTTAAGTGCATAAGCGACTAATGAACCAGCACCCGAACCACGACCGGGGCCAACCGGCACATCGTTATCTTTACTCCACTGAATAAACTCCATTACGATCAGGAAGTAACCAGGGAAACCCATGGTATTAATAACACCAAGTTCAATGTGTAAACGCTCTTCATAAGCCGGTCGTTGCCGCTCACGTTCCTCAAGTTCAGGAAATAGAAAGTTAAGGCGGTCTTCTAAGCCATCAACTGAAACCTTGACTAAAAAGTCTTCTATTTTAAGATCGCCAGTTGGGTAATCTGGTAACACAATTTTATCGAGCTGAACCGTGGAGTTACAGCGTTTGGCTATTTCAACACTGTTCGCTAACGCAGAGGGAATGTCGCTAAACAGCTGACACATCTCTTGCTCGGTTCGTAAATATTGTTGCTCCGAATAACGTTTAGGTCGCCGCGGGTCGGCCAAACCAAAGCCATCGTGAATCGCAACGCGCACTTCATGTGCGTCAAAATCTTTTGCTGCTAAAAATACCACTTCATTGGTCGCAACCACCGGGATACCCGTATCACTGGCTAACGCAACCCCAAGTTGTAAATAGCGTTCTTCATCTTCACGGCCAGTACGCAGCAATTCAATAAAGTAATTTCGCTCAAAATATTGCTGATAAAAAGCTAAACATTCTCGTGCTAACTTATCATTGCCTTTAAGCAAGGCCAGGCCAACATCACCTTCACGTCCGCCAGATAAAATAATTAAACCAGCAGCATGTTCAACTAACCATTGCTTATCAATCACCGCTTTATCAAATAAGCGGCCACGCAAATAGGCCTTTGAAATAAGTAAGGTTAAATTTTTATAACCTTGATTATCGCTACACAAAATGGTCAGGCGCCAAGGTGCTTCGTCAAACTCGTCACTAACTACCCACATATCTGCGCCGATAATGGGTTTAAGGCCATTACTTTGGGCACTGCGGTAATATTTGACTAGACCACAGAAATTGACTAAGTCGGTCAACGCCATCGCAGGTGCGCCTTGCTCGGCGACTTTAGCGACAATTTTACCGACCTTAGCCACGCCGTCGGCCATCGAGTAATCTGAATGTACCCGTAAATGAATAAACTTTGGATCTGTCACTTTACGCCCTTATTTACCATAAGTTATGCCAAACCTAATACTTTTTTGACCGGCTTAAAGCTGCGCCGATGCTGTGGGGTAACACCGTGTAAAGCCAACATTTCAAAATGAAGTTTTGTCGGATAACCTTTATGCTTGGCAAAACCAAATTGCGGGTATTGCTGGTCGAGGATCAACATTTCACGATCACGTGTCACTTTAGCAATAATCGAGGCCGCACTTATTTCTTCAACGCGCGCATCACCTTTTACCACTGCTTGTGAAGCCATGTTGAGTTCTGGGCAGCGATTACCATCAATTAGCACCAACTCAGGCGTGATATGAAGCCCCGCCACTGCCCGCTGCATCGCCAACATCGTAGCATGCAAAATATTAAGCTGGTCAATTTCTTCAGGGTTAGCTCGCCCGACTGCCACACTTAAAGCGTTGGCCATAATCAAGTCAAACAAGGCTTCACGCTTTTTGTCTGATAATTTTTTAGAATCGGCCAATCCGACAATAGGTTTGCTCGGATCAAGAATAACCGCAGCGGTTACCACATCGCCCACCAGTGGCCCACGGCCAACTTCGTCGACTCCGGCAACTAATAGATCAGGGAAAATAAATTCTGGTTCTGTTGGCATTAGCTTCTACTTTTGATTAATTGGCGTTGATGAATCGTGGGTTATTAGCGATAACACCGCATCGGCAGCGCGCTCACTGGCGTTGCATTTTAACTGCTGATGTATTTCGTTAAACTGCGCTGTCAGCGCTTGGTTATCGTCAGCAAGCAACAACTTAACTTCTTTTACGATATTATCAACCGTCGCATCATCTTGAATTAACTCACGCAGCAACGGTTTGCCGGCCAACAAATTAGGCAACGAAAAATGTTCAATTTTCATCAGTGGTTTAAATAACTTATAAGTTAGCCAATTAACTTTATAAGCCACCACCATCGGGCGATTAATCAATAAACCTTCAAGCGTTGCTGTGCCAGACGCCAGTAAAATCACGTCACTTGCGGTCATTACTTCTCGTGATTGGCCATCGATTAGCACGCAGTTAAGGTTTGGTGCAACTCGCTGTTTTATTTCTTCAAACTGCTGGCGTCGCTGTTGATTAACCAATGGAATGAGCAGTGTTAAGCCGCTAAATTGCTCGACTAATTTTTGTGCGGCTAACAAGAATGGTTCAGTTAAATATTTTAACTCACTGCCACGGCTGCCAGGCATCAGCGCTAAATATTGTCCTTCGGTCGGTAAATTCAACTGCTCGCGGGCCGCTGACTTATCATTAACCAGCGGAATTTGGTCAGCTAAAGTATGGCCAACAAAGGTACAAGGAATTGAATGTTCGTCGTAAAAAGCTTTTTCAAATGGCAGCAGTGCCAAGACCATGTTGGTCGCTTTCGCCACTTTAAATATTCGCTTCTGGCGCCACGCCCAAATCGATGGGCTAACGTAATGAACGGTTTTTATGCCCGCTTGTTTAAGTAGCAGTTCTAGGCGCAAATTAAAGTCTGGCGCATCGATGCCAATAAAAAGGTCAGGCGGGTTAGCGATGAAATGTTCGGTCAATTGTTTTTTAATCGATAGTAAGCGCCGTAAGCGAGAAAAAACTTCTACTAAGCCCATCACCGAGAGCTCTTCCATATCAAACAAACTCGTCGCGCCCACAGCCATCATGCGTGGACCGGCGATACCTTCAAAGGTAGCGTTTGGAAAGCGTTTTTTAACCGCGATAATAAAATCGCTACCTAAAATATCGCCGGAGATTTCTCCGGCGACAATACCTATGCGAATAGGTCTTAAATCAATCTGATTCGTAGTTCGTAGTGGATCCAAGGCTGTTCCCTAAGGACTATTTTCTGATGATGAATATCTTAACGAATAATACCGCGAGTCGACTGGTTAATAAAATCAGCCATCACAGTAACACCAACAAACTCAGATTCAGCTAACTCAGCAACTGCGTCAGTTAATGGTAATTGTTGTTTATAGAGCGTTTTAAATGCACGTCGAATGGCCATTATCTCTGGTTTGTCGTAACCACGGCGCTTAAGGCCTTCAACATTAATTCCGCGCGGCTGGCATGGCTGGCCTGAACAAATGATATAAGGCGGCACATCTTGATTAACATAAGAAGTGGCCCCAACAAAGCAATGCGCACCAATTTTAACAAACTGATGAACGCCGGTCATGCCACCAATGATCGCATAATCATCAACCACAACATGGCCTGCAAGGTTAACACTATTGGCCAAAATGCAGTGATCACCAACGATGCAATCGTGGGCCACGTGCGCATTAGCCATCAAGAGGTTATTATTGCCGATGCGCGTGATCGCTTGATCTTGAACTGTGCCACGATGAATGGTGACACCCTCACGAACAATATTATCATTGCCCATGATCAAGTAAGTTTTTTCACCCGCATATTTTTTATCTTGGCACTGCTCACCAATGGATGAAAATTGGAAAAAATGATTGCCCGAGCCAATAGTTGATGGCCCTTTGACGACCACATGTGACTCAATAATACAGTTATCACCAATAACGACGTCGCTACCGATATAACTCCACGGCCCAATAGATACATTGTGACCAATGGTGGCACTAGGGTGAACAAATGCTTGCGGATCAATCACTATTTAGTCCTTTCTTGCACACATAATTTCGGCACTACATACCAACTTTTCATCCACAAAGGCTTCGCAATAAAATTTACCGATGCCTCGACGCTCTTTTAAATACTCAACATGGATATGAATCACATCACCAGGAACCACAGGCAGTTTAAAACGCGCCTTATCTATCCCTGCAAAGTAATACAAGGTATCTTCACTTTTTTCAACTGTTTTAAAGCCAAGGATCCCAGTAGCCTGAGCCATGGCTTCGAGAATAAGTACACCTGGCATAATAGGTTTAATAGGGAAATGACCCTGAAAAAATGGTTCGTTAATCGACACATTTTTAATCGCATGCAGGCTTTTTCCTACTTCAAAACCAATCACTCGATCAATCAGTAGAAATGGGTAACGGTGCGGCAATAGTGCCATTATTTCGTTAATTTCGATTGCTGAAATATCGTTAGACAAAATACTATTCCTGAAAATTAATTAAATACAGCGCTCCCAGTTTAGGAGCAAAGGTAACAGGCAACGATTAGTGACCTAATTATTGCCAGCCATGCTTCGAGCTTTCATTACCTAGTCGGCAGCGCGTTTGCGCAACCAAGGTTAAACTCTCAATCAGCCTCGCTGGGCAATAATGATTGAGCGTTGTCGCTCACGATTATACGCTAATCTTTAAGTTTGGCTTCAAGCACCTTAAGCCGTTTTGACATTTCGTCGAGTTGACGATAACGGGCGGCGTTCTTGCGCCATTCACGATTAGTTTGCGATGGCATTCCTGATGAATATACCCCAGGTTCGGTGATATTCTTAATCACCATTGTCATTCCTGTGATGGTAACCCCATCGCAAATAGTCATATGACCATTAATCGCGCAGGCACCACCAATGATACAGTTTTTACCGATGGTGACACTGCCCGCTAAGACCGTGGTACCTGCTATTGCTGTATTATCGCCAATAATGTCGTTGTGCGCGATCTGAACCTGATTATCAATGATAACACCATTGCCAATCACTGTGTCGTCAAGCGCGCCACGATCAACGGTAGTGCCAGCACCAATCTCAGTATCGTTACCAATGGTGACACCACCCGTTTGGGGAATTTTCAACCACTGGCCATTGTCCGGTGCGTAACCAAAACCATCGCTGCCAATGACACTGGCAGAGTGAAAAATACAACGCTGACCAATAGTGACGCCATGATAAATAGTAACGTTGGCCCATAATTTGGTGCTGGCGCCAATTTTACTATTTTTACCAATAAAACAACCTGGACCAATTTGGCAGTTATCACCAATCTCGGCGCCAGATTCAATCACCGCATTAGCCCCAACAACGACTTGTTGACCTAATATGGCGCTTGGTGAAATCACAGCAGACTCGGCGATTGAGTCTGCTGCATCAGGCGTAGTATCGAGCAATTGAGCTAATTTTGCGTAACCTAAATAGGGGTTACTCATGATTAACGCATTGCCTTGATAATCACCGATGTCTTGTGCACGCACAATAACCGCACTGGCCTGAGTCGTTTGCAACTGACTACGGTACTTAGGGTTTGATAAAAAAGATATTTGTCCGGCACTAGCGGCTTCAAGCGTCGCAATGCTGGTGACAACACATTGGTCATCACCTTGAACATCTGCACCTATTTTATTGCCTAACTCAACTAACGTATAACACTTCATGGGTAATTACTTAGCCTTGCTTACTTTAGCTGCTATTTTAGCTGAAATATCGAATTTTTTATCAATATATGCAACAGCGCCAGATTGTAAAATAACATCGTATTTTTCGGCTTTAGCGATTTCATTAATCGCTTGACGAATTTTTTGCAGTAGTTTGTTTTCTTCTTCGCCTTGACGACGACGCACATCTTCTTGCAGTGCCTTGCCTTTCAGCTTGTATTCGCTTTGCAATGCTTCAGCACTACGCACCAATTCAGTCTTTTGGGCATCATTCATTAACGCGCCATCACGCTTACGCTTTTCTTCAAGTTTAAGTAGTTTAGATTGGATCTTTTTAACTTGATCGTAACGGTCACTAAATTCTTGTTGTAATTGTTGTTGGATAACTTCACGTTGCGGCAATTTTTGGAAAATGCTTTGCATGTGAATTACGCCAATTTTTTGTTCCGCTGCCTGAGCAAGCGAAGCAAACGTAGTTCCAGTCATTAGCGCGCTAACTGTTAAAGCACAAAGTAATTTTTTCAATTGTTTCTCCTAGTTTAATATATTCTAGTTTTTAAATTAGAATGTCGTTCCAATATTGAATGAAAAGACCTCAAGGTTGTCGCCTTCGACTTCCCGAAGTGGTCGCGCTAAGCTAAAGACCATTGGGCCCATCGGTGACAACCATTGCACTGAAATACCATAAGATGCTCGAAATTCAGTCGGATCTGAATAGTCATAAATTTGTTCAGCGCCATCTAAGTTTTTATATTGATCATAGTCAAATGTGGTGTCCCAGACATTACCGGCATCAACAAAAAAGCTGGTTCGCAATGAACTGGCGCTATCATCACTGATAAAAGGTAGCGGCACAAACATTTCTAAGGTCGCTAATGCCATCGCATTGCCGCCAATCGAACTGCTTGCTTGTTCAATTTCAGACGAATCAGTCGATAAGTAAATGGCTCGAGGGCTAACCGTACTTGACTTAAAGCCACGTAAGCTGCCACTGCCGCCGGCTTTAAAATTATCCCAAAATGCAAACAGATGATCGTTATCGCCAGAATTGCCATAACCGTCACCGTAACCTAAGCGTACCCGACTCATCAATGAAAAAGTGTGACTATCATTAAGTGGCAGGTAGTGGCGATTTTCAAAGTTTAATTTAAAGTATTGAATTTCGCTACCCGGCACGGTCATTTTGCCATTTAGGCTAGTTGACATGCCTGAGGTTGGGAACGTGCCGCGGTTAAGGCTGTTACGACGCCAACCGGCACTTATTTCAAAACTATTAAAAGTAATATTACCGCCGGCCGCCTCACCATAGACATTATAAAAATCATCTATTTGTTCATAGGTATTTAAGTCTGAAATCTCGTTATGGCGATAAGCCACCCCAACCGATACTCGGCTTAGTGGGTTAATCGGAAAACCTAAATCAAACCCAATGCCATAAGCATTATTGTCATAATCTTCAAAATCTGTGGTCGACGAATAATCAATCTCTGACCAATAAGCACTGTACGAAGCACTAATGCCATCGTTGGTAAAGTAAGGGTCACGGAAAGACAAGTTTACGCTTTTGGTGGTTTCATCGGTATTTAAGCTAATGCCGACTTTATTGCCCGTGCCAAGGAAGTTGCTTTGCTGTAAGCCAAGTTGCAGACTCAAACCACCTGAGTTACCGTAGCCGATGCCAGCTTGAAAAGAACCAGATGCCTGTTCTAGTAGTGATATTTCGACATCAACCCGATCGTCAAAACCAGCGACCGGAATTATCTCACTTTCAACTTTTTCGAAATAACCAAGACGATTTAGATAAGTTTTAGAGCTATCTATCAAGCGATTATTTAACCAACTGCCTTCAAGCTGACGCATCTCGCGGCGCAGTACCTGATCTTCAGTATTGGTATTACCTTTAAAACGAATTTCATTTACATAAACCCGTTTACCCGGCTCAATATTAATATTAAGCACAACTTCTTGAGTTTCATCATCGATTTGCGGATAGGTCGACACCTTAGGGTAAGCATAACCAAAACGACCAAGGTAGCGTGCGATCATTTCTTCACTAAAGGTAACTTGGGCACCGTTATACACATTGCCCAGCTTCAACGGCACAGTTAGCTCTAAGACTGAGCGGTATTTTTCAATATCACCAACCAGGTTAACCCCTGCAATTTTGTAGACCTGCCCCTCATCAACATTAAGGGTAATATACAGGCCTTGTTTGTCAGGCGACATCGACACTTGCGTGCTATCAACATTAAAGCGGATATAACCGCGGTCTTTATAAAAGCTTTCTAAGGTTTCAATATCACCTTGGAGTTTTTGCTTTTGATAATTACGGTCACCAAACAGGCTCCACCAAGGTACTGTATCGGTTAATTCAAATTGCTCTTTAAGTTCTTCGTCACTAAAGGTAGTATTGCCAACCAAGTTAATTTGCTTAATTTCAGCGGCATCACCTTCGGTAAACTTAAAGGTTAAGCCAACCCGGTTGCGCGGCTGTGCTGTGATTACGGCTTCAACTTTAGCCGAGTACTTACCGACACTGTAGTAAAAATCTTCCAGCCCTTTAGCGATTTCAGTTAATTTAGTACGATCGAGCGTTTCACCAAGACTAACTCCAGAGCCCGTTAAGCTTTCTGATAATTGCTCGTCTTTTAAATCGTTGTTGCCTTCAAAATCAATACTAGCAATCGTGGCGCGCTCTTTGACTTTAATCAATAACAGGCCGTTGTCGTTAAAGACCTCAATATCTTCAAAATTACTCGAACGGTATAGATTTTTTATTAAACGGGCCACTGCAACATCATCAATCGTATCACCAACTTTTACTGGCAGATTTAACAACGCAGCACCTAGTGCAACCCGTTGTAACCCTTCAATACGTATGTCGGAAACAACAAAGGGGGCGGCGGCCAATGAGGTATAGCTAGTGCCTAACAAGGCAATCGGAGCCAAAAGCTTAAAGAACTTCATCATGCTGTATCTTATTATCCTTTTCGTTCGACAGCTGTCACAGTCGAGTAAAATCATTAAAAATTGCAATGCTCATTAACATGAACAACAAACCGGCCCCAATCTGAAACCCAAGCTGTTGAATACGTTCTGGCACTGATTTTCCCGTCAAAACTTCAACAAAATAATACATCAAGTGACCACCATCAAGTACCGGCAAAGGTAACAAATTGATAATGCCCAAATTAATACTAATTAGTGCTAAGAAACTTAAAAAAGCCACTAAACCGTAATTGGCACTTTGACCTGCGCCTTGCGCTATCGATATCGGTCCGCTTAGGTTTTTTACTGATAAGTCACCAGTAACCAACTTACCTATCATGCTAAAACTTAATGAAATCAGCTGGCCAGTTTTATCTAACGCTAAGCCCAACGCATCAATTGGCCCATATTGCAGTGTAAGTTTCATACTCTCAGGCCAAGGTGTCGCTGTCGGACTAAGCCCAGCAAACCCACTGACAGAGCCGTCTTTATTGGTGCGAATTGCAGGGGTCAATGACGTAGTATATTGTTGAGCCCCTCTTCGATAGGTCAAAGCTAAAGAAGTTCCACCACTTTGTTTGACTATTTCAACAAAGTCTTGCCACTGAGCTATTTTCAGACCATTAACGTTCAATAATTGGTCTCCCACTTGCAAGCCGGCACGCTGCGCAGCCGAGTTGTCGGTGATAGCACTGAGAATTAACTCAATTGGCGGGTAATAGGGTTTTATCCCAATTGAGCTTAATGAACTTTGCTGCTGGGGATCAAATAGCCACTGGCTAATATCGAGATTTTTGCCGATGACATGACTCGACGACGCTGTAATCACTTCTACTGACAGTTTTTCATCGCCAAGCGCGCCAACAAAAGCCAAATTAACATCTTGCCAATCAAGTATTTTCTGGCCATTAATCGTTGTTATTTGCTGCCCAGGGCTTAAACCAGCGTCGTCAGCAATTGATTGTACGGTGACCTGACCAATCACGGGTTTAACCGTATTAACTCCAATTAAATACATTAACCAGAACGCAAAAATAGCAAAGATAAAATTGGCAATTGGCCCAGCAGCAACAATAGCGATGCGCTGCCATACTGATTTACGGTTAAAAGCGCCATCAAGTTGCTCCGTCGGGACAGGTCCCATCCGCTCATCGAGCATTTTGACATAACCACCTAAAGGAATCGCGGCAATGACATATTCGGTTCCGTCTTTAGCCGTGCGACGCCACAACGCTTTACCAAATCCAATTGAAAATCGTTCAACC
This sequence comes from Gammaproteobacteria bacterium, assembly GCA_013214945.1. Taxonomy (NCBI): domain Bacteria; kingdom Pseudomonadati; phylum Pseudomonadota; class Gammaproteobacteria; species Gammaproteobacteria bacterium. Next base: position 80,256 of record JABSRT010000022.1, on the reverse strand, counting down.
ACCACGCCACAACGGCGGGCAACCCAAAAGTGACCAAATTCATGGACGGCTACCAGCAGGCCTAACGCCACAACAAAGGAGGCGAGATTCCACATAAAGGTCATTAGCATTAATACATTCTCTTAATATGACGTTGTTGCTTAATTATATTTTGTGCCGAGTTACGCGCTTGACGGTCCACCTCAAGTATCAACTCCAAGCTAGAAGCTTGTGTCGTACTTAATGACGACAATACTTGTTCATTGACTATCGCAATATCGGTGAATTTTATTTGCTGATTTAAAAAAGCAGCAACCGCAACTTCATTAGCAGCATTTAAGGCCGTAGTAGCACCTTGCCCTTGATAACAGGCATCAATGGCCAGTTTTAGACAAGGAAACCGCTGATAATCGACTGGATTAAATTCTAAATTTGATAACGCCGGAAAATTAAGTGGTTTAACCCCACAAGTAATCCGCTCGGGATAAGACAATGCATAAGCAATAGGTGTGCGCATGTCAGGTTGGCCCATTTGAGAAATGACCGAGCCATCAATATATTGCACCATCGAATGAACGACGCTTTGCGGGTGAATAACCACTTCGATTTGATCTTGATTGGTATCAAACAGCCAACGGGCTTCGATGTACTCGAGCCCCTTGTTCATCATGGTCGCCGAGTCGACTGATATTTTTTGGCCCATCGACCAATTAGGGTGTTTGCATGCTTGGGCTGGCGTTACTTTGCTTAACTCGCTCAGAGGGGTCTTTAAAAACGGCCCACCAGAGCCCGTTAAAATGAGGTGATTAACACCTAATTCATTCAACGGACAATAACCAATTTTTTGTTGCGCACTGACAGGTAAGCACTGAAAAATCGCGTTATGCTCACTGTCGACCGGCATCAGAATTGCCTTAGATGCACGCAAAGCATCAATAAATAGCTGCCCTGTCATGACCAGCGCTTCTTTGTTCGCCAGCAAAACTCGTTTATCTGCTTTGATCGCGGCTAATGTTGGCAGCAGTCCTGCGGCGCCGACAATTGCAGCCATCACAATGTCGGTACGCTCATCACAACTGATATCGGCTAACGCTTGCTCGCCACTGAGCACGATAACGCTATCATTGTTATCAAGTTGCTTTATGAGCGTTTTCGCAGCATCAGGATCAGACATCACGGCATATTGCGGTGAGAATTCACGACAAATTGCCAGCATAGCAGTGACATTGCGATGCCCTGAAACGCCAAAGAGTTTAAATTGTTCAGGATGACGTCGTAACACATCAAGGGTGCTAGCGCCAATCGAGCCAGTCGCCCCCAAAATGGTAACTTGCTGCAAATTCATTAAGCCACCAATACCATGTAACATAATGCAAACACTGGTACCGCCGCAGTTAAGCTGTCAATACGGTCTAAAATCCCACCATGACCCGGCAAAATTGTGCCGCTGTCTTTAATGCCAGCACTGCGCTTATACATGCTTTCACTAAGATCGCCAAAGACCGATGCCAAGCTTGTTATTATGACCAACAGTAATAATGACACAGGCTCAATATGATAAAAATAGCTATTGGCAATCATCGAGGCTAGCAACGCGGTCACCATGCCACCGGCTGAACCTTCGATTGTTTTGCCAGGGCTAACTTTTGGCATTAATTTGTGACGGCCAAATTTTCGGCCAACAAAATAAGCGCCAACATCGGCTCCCCAAACAATCACAAATACCGCTAACACTAAGATAGCGCCTTGGTTCTGGTCATTATCATAACCAAACGCACGAATAGCCATTATTCCGACCCAGAAAGGCACCAAGGTAAGTTGACCAAATAGCGCTTTAACAAAATCGTTATCTGCCCAACGTCCTTCCCCTTTAGGGTATTTAAATACCATCAATATACTGCAGGCCCACCACAGCGCGCCAATCAGTAAAACGGCTAAATACAGAGGGTGCAATTGACTGCTACGCCAAATTTCTTCGGTCGGCACAACAACAGCCAAACTGAGCAGCGTTAGCGCTAATGAGACGGTAAAAATACTTCTGCTTAATGTATCATTTGGGCGTGACTCAAGTGGTTGATTCGATTTAGCGGCGACAAAAGCGCCCCATTCCCATGCGCCAATTAATGAAACCACACCGACCATTAGGCCAAACCAAAATAGCGGCAGTAAAAAAACACCAGCTAGCGCTAATGGCGCCAATACCAATGCCGTTAAAATACGTTGTTTTAACAAACTTATTTCCTTTAGTTATTATTATCAGTCTGCAGTATTTGCTCACCGGTACAGCCATAACGGCGTTCGGTTTTAACATATTCAGTCAGTGCTCTCGCGAATTGTTCCTGACCAAAATCAGGCCATAAACACTCGGAAAAATACAATTCAGTATACGCACATTGCCACAGCAAAAAATTACTAATACGGCAATCACCACCAGTCCGGATCAAAAGATCCAATTCAGGTAAGTGAGCCATTGAAATATGCTGACCAATCAGTTCTTCTGTAACTTGCTCGGGCTCAAGCAGACCTTGTTTTACTTTGTCAGCGACAATTCGACACGCTTGGCTGATGTCCCAACGGCCACCATAATTAGCCGCAATATTAAGTACCAAGCCAGTATTATTAGCCGTACGTAATTCAGCATTTGCAATTTTATCTTGGAGTTTTTGACTAAAGCGGGAGGTATCACCAATTATTTGTAACTTAACATTGTTACGATCGAGGCGCTTAACCTCTCTTGAGAGTACCGTAAAAAAAAGCTCCATTAACAACGAGACTTCAGCTTGAGGACGTTGCCAATTTTCGCTACTAAAAGCAAATAACGTTAGGGCTTCTATTTTAAGTTCACTGGCAAACTTCACTGCGTCACGCACTTTATCGACACCAGCCTTATGACCGATGACTCTCATTTTTCCTTGCCGCTGAGCCCACCGCCCATTGCCATCCATAATAATTGCAACATGACGTGGCAGGCAATCACTTGCCGATAATACCTTTTTTAGCTCTGCGATCATTGAGACTCCGTCTACTTATAATTTCAATCTACAACTAACAACGTTGTCATCGGATTATTCGCAGTAATTCAATTGAGTGATGGTTAGCATACACGATGCGAGCCATCCGATAAACTCATCCAGTATTGCCTGTCGATAAACAACACCGCTGGTATGCTTGGCGTTGAAGTTGGTGAGAAATAGTAGGTTTGAGTCCCTAAGAATTGGGGAATAAAGCCTATATATTAACTATCTAAAAAACAACGCGCTTAGGAGTATACACTCGCTAAGCGCGCTAACTCTAGTGATTATGCACAATTTCGGCGATAATCACGTTTAACATGTCAAAAAACAGTCAGTTGAATTAAACTTCCATCAATTCTTTTTCTTTTTCCGCTAATAAATCGTCCATTTCTTTAACGTATTTATTAGTCAGTTGCTGAATATTCTCTTCCCCTTTACGGGCGTCATCTTCACCAACTTCTTTTTCTTTTTCAAGTTCTTTAATATCGCCATTGGCATCACGACGAATATTACGAATTGCAACACGTCCTTGCTCCGTTTCACCGCGCACAACTTTGATTAAGTCTTTACGACGCTCTTCCGTTAGTGGTGGTAATGGAATGCGAATAAGTGCGCCAGCAGAGTTAGGGTTTAGCCCTAAATCAGAACTCATGATCGCTTTTTCAACAGCTGCAATCATTGAGCTATCAAACACAGTAATTGTTAGCGTACGCGCATCACCAACACCGACATTACCAACTTGGTTCAGCGGCGTATCACTTCCGTAATATGGCACCATTATTGAATCTAAAAGGCTTGGGTGCGCACGACCAGTACGAATTTTTTTCATTTGATTTTTTAGTGCTTCAACACTTTTAGCCATGCGTGCTGCTGCATCATCTTTGATTTCGTTAATCACAATTTTTTCCCGTTAATTTTGTCTATATTGAATTAGGCTGGTTGGGCACAAATTAAAGTACCGACTTCTTCACCCATAATCACACTGCGTAGTGCACCAGGTTTGTTCATATTAAATACTCTAATTGGCATTTTATGATCACGTGCCAAGGTAAAGGCACTTAAATCCATTACCTTTAATTCTTTGTCAAGCACTGTAGCATAGTCAATGGTTTTATACATTTCTGCATCAGGGTTTTTAACTGGGTCTTCAGAATAAACACCATCAACTTTTGTGCCTTTTAACACCACGTCAGCTTCAATTTCAATGCCGCGTAAACAGGCAGCAGAATCAGTGGTAAAAAACGGATTACCAGTACCTGCAGCAAAAATTACCACCCGGCCACGTTTAAGTGAGCTAATCGCATCGGCCCAATTGTATGAATCACAAACACCTTTTAAGTCAACTGCAGACATTAAACGAGCATTAACATAAGCGCGGTGCAGTGCGTCGCGCATCGCTAATCCATTCATTACCGTGGCCAACATACCCATTTGGTCACCAACGACACGATTCATGCCGGCATTAGCCAAACCTTCACCGCGAAAAATATTACCGCCACCAATCACAATACCAACTTGCACACCTAGCTCAATCAGTTCTTTAATTTCCTGAGCCATGCGATCAAGTACTTTAGGATCAATACCAAAGCCCTGCTCACCTACCAGTGCTTCACCACTTAATTTTAAAAGAATACGACGATATACAGGTTTTGGATTTGCAGTCATTACAGGTACCTTAGAATTGTTACTGAACTAAAATCTAAAAGCCACAGCGATGGCACTTAGATTTTAACTCATTGGTTTAAACAAACTGGCTTAAAAAAGACCGCAGTTGATCAAAATCCAAACTGCGGCCTTCTAAATACTTAATGCGATGCATTAAGTAAGAAATTACTTCTTAAGTGCAGCGATAGTCGCTTCAACTTCAGCCGCAAAATCTTCTTCTTTCTTCTCGATGCCTTCACCTAGTTCAAAACGTAGGAAACCAGTTACGTCAGCGCTGCTTGCTTTAAGCAAATCGCCAACTAGCTGTGAAGGATCTTTGATGAATGGTTGACCTGTTAAGCTAATTTCGCCAGTGAATTTCTTCATGCGACCAGCAACCATCTTTTCAGCGATTTCTTGTGGCTTACCAGACTCAACTGCGATTTCGATTTGAAGCTTACGCTCACGTTCAACAACGTCTGCAGAAACTTCAGAAGGCTTAGTGTACTGTGGGTTAGCAGCAGCAACGTGCATCGCAACGTCTTTTGCTAATGCTTCATCGCCGCCAACTAGGTTAGCGATTGCGCCAATCTTGCCACCGTGTACGTATGCTGCTAGGTTGTCGCCTTCGATTGATACAACACGACGTACAGTCATGTTTTCACCGATTTTAGCTACAAGTAAAGCACGAGTCGCTTCAACAGTGTTATCACCTAGTGATAACTCGTTTAATACAGCAACATCGTTCGCTTTAACAGCGTGAGCTGCAGCAACAATTTCGTTACCTAAGGCTAGGAAGCTTTTGTCCATGCCTACAAAGTCTGTTTCACAGTTGAATTCAAGCATAGTAGCTACGCCGTCTGCAACTTTAGTGAAGATTGCGCCTTCAGCTGCAATACGACCAGCTTTTTTAGCGGCTTTTGCTTGACCATTTTTACGCATAAGATCGATTGCTGCTTCGATATCACCGTTTGTTTCAGTCAATGCTTTTTTACAATCCATCATGCCCGCAGCTGTGCGGTCACGTAGTTCTTTTACTTGCTTAGCTGTAATTGCCATGTTAACAATCCTTAATCATTTTAAAAAAGGTATCAGCGCCTTAATTCAAATTATTTGAATAAACCCCTGACACCTCAAAGATAGGTATTTAAGTGACTAGCACTTAAATGCTGAATTACTCAGCTTCAACGAAACCATCTGTTTCTGCTTGAGCAGCAACAGTGTTGTTACGACCTTCGTTAACCGCTTCAGCAACAGTTTTAACATAAAGCTGAATAGCGCGAATCGCATCATCGTTACCAGGGATTACATAGTCAATACCATCTGGGTTAGAGTTAGTATCAACGATAGCTACCACTGGGATACCTAGGTTGTTAGCTTCTTTAACAGCAATGTGCTCGTGATCAGCATCGATGATGAAGATTACATCTGGAAGACCAGACATGTTCTTGATACCACCTAGAGATTTCTCTAGCTTTTCCATTTCACGAGTATTCATTAACGCTTCTTTCTTAACTAGCTTATCGAAAGTACCGTCTTGTGATTGTGCTTCAAGATCTTTTAGACGCTTGATTGATTGACGAACTGTTTTCCAGTTAGTCAACATTCCGCCTAACCAACGATGGTTTACGTAGAACTGGTCACATGAAAGTGCCGCTTCTTTGATCGCATCACCAGCAGCGCGTTTAGTACCAACGAAAAGGATTTTGCCTTTCTTTGATGCCGCGTTCGCTAGCACAGCAAGTGCTTCGTCGAACATTGGAACAGTTTTTTCTAAGTTGATGATATGTACTTTATTACGAGCACCAAAGATGAACTGCTTCATCTTTGGGTTCCAGTAACGGGTTTGGTGACCGAAGTGAGCACCAGCTTGTAACAAATCGCGCATTGAAATTTTAGCCATTATATAATTCCTCTTGGGGTTAGGCCTCCACGTATCCTAATTTTCGAACAACCAGCCAATATTGACTTAGTAGCACCCCGAAAATAGTTATAAATACGTGTGTGATTTAGATTAAATAAAAATTTTATTTGGTTCTTTCATCCAACACCATTAAAATCAATGGTCATTGTTAATCGCTTGCTCAAATCCACCGATAGAAGTTAAGATTTGCTGCGACGAATGAAATCCCCGGCGCGCTTTATACCAAAAAAGCTGACAAAATACAAGTTTTAGATAACTTAGCGCCAATAAAAATAGAGAAAAAATTAATGAGTATTACGATAAAAACCAGTGAAGAAATTGAGAAAATGCGCGTTGCAGGTCGACTAGCGGCTGAGGTCCTTGAAATGATCGTGCCGTTTATTAAAAAAGGCGTCACGACCAATGAGCTGGATCAAATTTGTCATCAGCATATTGTCGAGCAGCAGCAGGCTATTCCTGCGCCCCTTAATTATCATGGCTTTCCAAAATCGATTTGTACTTCGGTCAACCATGTAATTTGTCATGGCATCCCGAGCGATAAAAAACTCAAAGAAGGTGACATTGTCAATGTCGACATTACCGTGATCAAAGATGGCTATCATGGTGATACCAGCGCAATGTTTACGGTTGGTAAAGCAAGCATTTTGGCCAGTCGACTCATCTCGACCACCCAAGAAAGTCTGTATTTGGCGATTAAAATGGTCAAACCAGGCGCGCGCTTAGGCGATATCGGTGCTGCCATTCAGCAATTTGCTGAAGGTTACAACTATTCAATCGTGCGTGAGTATTGTGGCCATGGCATCGGTAAAGAATTCCATGAAGACCCTCAAGTAATGCATTATGGCAAAGTAGGCACTGGTGAAGTATTAAAAGAAGGCATGTGTTTCACCATTGAGCCAATGGTAAATGCGGGTAAACGTCACAGTAAAATGGCCAATAACGATGGCTGGACGGTTGTAACCAAAGATCGCAGCCTGTCAGCACAGTGGGAGCATACCTTACTCGTTACCGCTACTGGGGTTGAAGTATTAACCTTGCGTAATGACGAAGAGTTACCACGGATAATAGAACACTCATAACCTCAAGCTAATCCTGTCGTGAACCGCCTTTAGCGCGGTCGCGACGGGATCAAGCGAGACGCTGTATTAAATCATCTGATTATTTAGAGAGAGACTGATGGCGCCACCTGATAATACTGTTACTGCACCAACGCAAATTTCGCAATTAAAACAACACTTGGCCGATGCGGCAAGCGTTTGTTTTGTTAAATTTCAAGATCAAGGGGATATTCGCCAGCTGCTGCATTCACGCTGCCGGACTGTCGACCAGCTGTTGCAACAATTATGGCAGCAGTTTGACCTCAACCAACAAGATATTGCGCTGATCGCCGTTGGTGGTTATGGCCGTGGCGAACTTCATCCGCACTCCGATATAGATTTATTACTGTTGTCTAAAAAACCGCTCAAGCAATGCCAGCAAGAAGCGATCGGTCAATTCATCACCCTGCTGTGGGACATTAAACTCGATATTGGTCATAGCGTTCGTACCCTCACAGATACCATTGCACTGGGTAAAGAAGACATCACGGTGGCAACTAACTTGATGGAATCGCGGCTACTCGGTGGCTGCGATTTATTATATCAGCAACTGCTAACCGCAATAGAGAAACCAAACTTCTGGCCCAGCAGTGAATTTTATCTGGCCAAGCGTGAAGAACAAGTCTCACGACACCAGTCCAATAACGCCTTTGATTTAGAGCCTAATATTAAAACCTGCCCTGGCGGCTTACGTGATATTCAAACTATTGGCTGGATTGCTAAGCGTCATTTTAAAACAATGTTAGTCGAGCAACTAGTTACTCATGGTTTTTTGTCGGAAGAAGAGCTGGCTGAATTATTTTGCTGTCAAGATTTTTTATGGCGCTTACGATTTGCGTTGCACCAAGTTGCAGGGCGTGGTGAAGACAAATTACTGTTTAATTACCAAGCCGACGTCGCATTAGCTTTAGGGTATTGCGATAAAGATCAGCTCGCGGTCGAACAAATGATGAAGCAGTACTACCAAACTGTCCGTCAGGTCGGTGAGTTATGTGACATGCTGTTACAATTATTTAAACGCGCATTTCTCGGTAAGATTAAAGATCTTCAAGTTTTCGATATCGACAGCCATTATCAACGCCGTGACCGTTTTCTCGAAGCAAAATCTGATCATATATTTGATCAACCCGAGCAATTAATTTTACTCTATCTTAATGTCGCAAACGAGCCTGAAATTACGGGGATTTACGCGCCAACCCTACGACTATTACGCCGAGCTCGCAATGGTTTAGATCAACCACTGAGTACGCTGGAACCCTGCCGTCGTGCTTTTATGGAGCTGTTAAAGCACCCCAATGGGATCAAAGCATTTTCAATGATGCACAAACACGGAATTTTAGGCAGCTATCTACCCGCTTGGCAAAATATTACCGGTCAAATGCAGTTTGATTTATTTCATGCATACACCGTTGATGAGCATACCCACCGCTTGTTACTTAATATTGGTCGGTTTTCGATGCCTGAGCACAAAACTGAATTTCCATTGTGCAGCGTATTAATAAAAACAATTGCCAAAAAAGGCCTGTTGGTTCTAGCGGGTATATTTCATGATATTGGCAAAGGGCGTGGCGGCGACCACAGCAAATTAGGGCGCCAAGACGCGCTCGATTTTGGTAAAAGTCATAACTTAAATCAACACGATAGTAATTTAGTCGCTTGGCTGGTTGAAAATCATTTGTTGATGTCAATTACCGCTCAACGCCGCGACATTCATGATATCGATGTTATCAATACTTTTGCCGAAAAAGTCAGAGACGAAACCCACCTAGCCTACCTGTATTGCTTAACCGTGGCTGATATTTGTGCCACCAATAACAATTTATGGAATAGTTGGAAAGGTTCTTTATTACGCGAACTGTATTTTTATACCCTGCGGGCGTTAAGACGAGGAAAAGTCACAGAAGTTGATGCCGATGGCCGGATAAACGAGTATAAAGCCAAAGCATTGCAACTGATTGCTAACAATGTAAACTGCGCAGCCTCCACTGAGCAAATTACCGATTTATGGGAGACTTTTCAACCAGATTACTTCCTGCGCCACTCACCGAAATTGTTAGCGGGTCATTGCGAAAAGATTTTTTCGACCACAGTAAAGAAACCGCCATTAATTTCGCTGATTAATTATAATAATCAGTCCAGCAGTGAATTATTTATTTATACTCCTGATAAACCTCATTTATTTACGACCGTGATGCGCGTATTGGGCAGCAAAAATGTCCAAATCAATGATGCCTTTATTATGGTTTCGGATAAAGGGTTTGCGCTAGACACTTTTACCATTTCAGAATTTGACGGCAGCGCGATCATCGATACCCGACGGATCAACTCGATTGTACAAACATTAAGCAAGCGGCTAGCCAGTGAAAACGTAAAAATCAGGACACCGCGACGGATATCGAGACAGGTTCAGCATTTTCATGTGCCGACTCAAGTTAATTTTATTCAAAATCAACCAACTGATACGACAGCCTTCGAATTAGTCGCCCGTGATATACCCGGCTTGCTTGCTAATCTCGGTGACGTATTTTACAAAAATAAAATTTTATTGCTCAGCGCTAAGATCACCACCATTGGCGAACGGGTTGAAGACTTTTTTATTATATCAACAACGCAAGGTACTGCTTTGACATTAGAGCAGCAAGATTCATTGCAACACGCATTAATTAAAGCGATTGAGAAACTCAATCAATAAGGGGATTTAATGAGTACATTACAACAAGTCATCGAACATGGCTTTGAGACCAAAGATCAATATACCAGTGCCACAGCCAGCACCGAACTAAAGCAAGCTGTTACTCAAGTGATGGCGATGCTAGATAGTGGTGAAGCACGTGTTGCCGAAAAGATTAGCGGTGAATGGGTTGTTCATCAGTGGCTTAAAAAAGCCGTGTTATTGTTTTTTAAATTACACGACAACATCATTATCGATGGTCAAGAAACTAAGTATTATGACAAGGTACCGCTAAAATTTGCAAACTACACCAGCGAGATGTTTGCCGAACAAGGTATCCGCGTCGTGCCGCCGGCAACAGTGCGCCAAGGTTGTTACGTCGCAAAGAATGTTGTGCTAATGCCATCATATACCAACATTGGTGCTTACATTGATGAAGGTACTATGGTTGATACTTGGGCTACTGTCGGCTCTTGTGCTCAAATAGGTAAAAATGTTCACTTATCAGGTGGCGTTGGCATTGGTGGCGTTTTAGAACCACTGCAAGCAAACCCTACCATTATCGAAGACAATTGCTTCATCGGCGCCCGTTCTGAAATTGTTGAAGGCGTTATTGTTGAAGAAGGCTCGGTGATTTCAATGGGTGTATATATCAGCCAAAGCACCCGAATTTTTGATCGCGAAACTGGTACAATTTACTACGGTAGAGTACCTGCAGGCTCAGTAGTTGTTTCTGGAACTTTACCTTCAAAATGTGGCACTTACAACCTTTATGCCGCTATTATTGTTAAGAAAGTAGATGCTAAAACACTCGCAAAAGTTGGGGTTAATGCCCTACTGCGCGGCGTAGAATAGTCCGATATTACTTGTCTCTACCATGTAAAGCAGCTTGGTTAAACTAAGCTGCTTTAAAATAAGCCGAAATTGTGTTTCACATCACAACAATTTAATGGGATATTGATAGAATCAAATGGATAATCAATATTTTATAAGGCTAATTATGACCCATACTAACCAATTACAGACATTTAAAATCATTTGTCCCCATTGCGGCGATAAACAATTACGCACGACTCAGTGGTTACTTGCACAGCAGCATATCAAATGTAGTTGCGGCCAAGAGACTTTATCAACTGAATTAATTACTGAAGCGGTCAACGACTTAAAATAACATAGCGGTTCAATGTCACATTAACTCTATTGCCGTAGCACCGACACCGGATCCTGATGGATCAAGATATCAGATTGTGGAAACTGGGCCAGTAACCTCGTCTCGACATCTTCGGCTACTCGATGAGCCTCTATTAACAGCAATTCATCCGCAAGCTCCAAATGTAATTGAATAAAACGGGTCTCTCCCGATCTTCGCGTGCGCAACTGATGAATGCCCATCACTTGATCTACTTTTAAAGCGATCGACTCAATTTGTATTAATTCATTTTCAGGCAGCTGATGATCAAGCAATGACTGAATCGCGCCTTGCCCGATGTTAAACGCGCCATACATGATAAAAAAACCGACCCCGATCCCAAAAATAACATCAGCCATTGGCCAACCTAAATGGCTTAGCAATAACGCCAGCATAATTGCGCCATTCATTAACAAATCAGATTGATAGTGTAATGAATCTGCCTCGATTGCTTGCGAACCAGTTTCGCGCACCACTTTCTTTTGATACAGCACCAGCACACCAGTAAGCGCGATAGCAAACAGACTGACCCAAATACCTAACTCAGGTTGCACCAACGGCTGCGGATGGAAGAAACGCTCAATGCCCGATAACACCAAAAACAGCGCTGATGCCCCGATAAACGCCGATTGAGCTAATGCTGCTAGCGCCTCGGCTTTTCCATGGCCAAAACTATGCTCATAGTCCGCAGGCTGCAACGAATAGCGCAAGATAAAGAAACTAGCCAGCGATGCACCAAGATCTAACAACGAATCAACCAGTGAGGCTAACAGAGCTACTGAACCGGTTTGCCACCAGGCTAATAATTTAATCAGCAACAAGATACTAGCCACTGCCATCGCAGCGCTAGCAGCACGTTTTACCGCGGTTGCATATTGTTGAGTCATCGGATCACCTTTGAGATTATCTAGCAAGATTAGATAACTCAAAATATTAACTTAGTTTGCTATAAAATCAACTAGATAGAACATATTAATATTCGCGCATTGCTTTTTTAACCTTACTAGCCATACTTAAGGTTGGATAAAAAGATACGGACGGTCTTTTTGGTCCATCGACATGACACTCACCAAATAGCATGGAGCACCAAATGACCCGAACAGCCCTAGCCATAACAGGCTTTCTTTTTAGTGTGCCATTAGTTTTCACTTGTCAAGCTGAGCAAAAAATCCAAAATCAGATCATTACTGCGTTAAATATTCAAACAACTCAACACCGGATTGATTATCTTAATCAAATAAACACCGACCGCGCTTGGACCAAGCTTAAACTAAAAACGCTGCTAAAGCGTGGTCAGTCTCACCCGCTTATTCCCCAGATAACTCAGCGCCTAACCGTGTTACAAGATTTAGATGTCGAATTGGATTTACCGCCGATAAAGCAAGACAACCTTTACAGCCACCGCCTAAAATGGGCGGTTATTTCGTTTCAAAAACGCCACGGCTTAAAACCCGATGGCATCATTGGTCGCAGGACCATCGCTTGGTTAAATGTATCACCAAAACGTCGAGCAGAGCTGCTAAACCGTAATATGGAACGCCAACATCACTTTTTTGCTAACGTCAGTGACAGCTATTTGTTAGTTAATATTCCACAATTTCAGCTGAGTTTGATTGAACAGGGTCAAAAAGTATTAAACTCGCGGGTAATTGTTGGTAAAAAAAAACGCCCAACACCTGAAATTCAAGCTCAAATAAAAAATGTCGTGCTTAACCCAGCATGGAACGTGCCTCGTACTATTATTGACAAAGATATCCTGCCTAAAATTCGCGATAATAATAATTATTTGGCTGAGAGAAATTACGAAGTATATGATTATTCTGGCAATCAGCTCGAACTGAAAAATTTTGACTGGTCAAATCTCGCTACCGGACAATTTCCCTATCGATTACGCCAAAAACCAGGGCCGACTAATGCGTTAGGGCGAGTCAAATTTTATTTTGATAACGACCAAGCAATTTATTTGCATGACACGCAAAATAAACGACTATTTAATCGGTATGAACGGGCATTTTCATCCGGTTGCGTCCGGGTAGAAAAAGCCGATGAACTGGCTAATTGGTTTGGAGAACAACGCGTGATTAGTAAAAAACATTGGCGCAAAGCAAAAAAAGATCCCTACCTTAATCAATGGTTAAGATTAAATGAACCGCTGCCTGTGCACCTAGTCTATTGGACCGCGTGGTTAGATAAAAGCAACAACGCCCAATTTAGAACCGACATTTATAAAAAAGACCGCGAACAATACGAAGTCCACAATCATAATGCAACGAAAATAGTGGATAAAAAGACCACAGCCCCAGCTGAAAACATTGCGATCTCGCTCAAAAGTTAAACAACAAAAACTTGACTCTATACCCTATAAAAAGATACTGTTCGCTCGTTTTTTGATCGATTATTAGGGTTAGTTGTAAGATGTCTCAAACTTGTACTGTACGAAGAAATTTTCTCAAGAGCCTATGTGGTGTCGTTGCTACAAGCGTCGTTCCGGTTAGCTTACATGCCAAAGAATTCAACATGGGCACTCGATCTCTGAGCCTGTTTAACCGTCATACCAGTGAGCGCGAGCATGGTGAATTTTGGATTAATGGTGATTATCAAAATGATACTCTATTGAGTTTTAATCAAATTTTACGAGATCACCGCCGTAATGTTGCTGCACCAATGGACAAACGCTTATTTGATTTATTATTCCAATTGCAAAAGACCATTGATAATAAGTCTGAGATCCACATTATTTCAGGTTACCGCTCACCACTCACTAATGCGATGCTCGCCTCAAAAAGTCACAAAGTAGCCAAGAAAAGCTATCATATGCGTGGCATGGCGATGGATATAGCGATACCGGATGTCAACCTAGCATTATTAAAAGACGCGGCCCGTAGCCTCAAGCTCGGCGGTGTCGGTTACTACCCGAAATCGGGATTTATTCATGTTGATACCGGTCCAGTCAGAAGTTGGTAGTTGGTAGTTGGTAGTTGGTAGTTGGTAGTTGGTAGTTGAAAATACTGTCGTGAAATGACTAAAGTTGCACCATTTCTTATGCTCATCAGTATAAAGCGTACATCGTAGTTGCGATTTTCACCATGGGCTTTTAAAATAGCCCTTTAATCTTTTGGGAACTTATCCATGTCTTCAGACAGAAATGGCACGTCATTAAATTATAAACGTGAGGAACAAGGTTATCGCGACAAAGCCTTAAAACTATTCCCGTGGCTGTGTGGTCGTTGTACCCGTGAATTTGTTTATTCTAATTTGCGTGAATTGACCGTGCATCATATGGACCATGATCATAGTAATAATCCACAAGATGGTAGCAATTGGGAACTATTGTGCCTTTATTGTCATGACAATGAGCACGCAAAATATACCGAACATGATCAACACCCGACTCGGGTTGACGCTGGTGATAATAATCAGGATACCGCAACTTATAACCCGTTTGCCGATTTACAGGCGCTGTTAAAGAAATAACACCGATAACGCCAATCTCAATTGCTACTCTCATACCTGTGAGCAGTAATTGCTTTGACCAAAATATTACGACTTAAACAGCAAACTTTGATCGAGCAAGTAATGCTCAAACAGAGGTAGGCAAGCACTGCCTACCACGCGCGGATCGTGATTAATAGTCGCCTCTTTGACGCTAGGTACGACAATACCTTGCAGGTCTATCTCTTGTACTGCTTGGGCGATAGCGGCAACAATTTTTCCTCTAATATTCGCTGGAAAAGCACCGTCAATCACCACATGTTTAAAGTCGATCACACTACAGCTCGACACTATAGCGATGGCTATATATTTAGCAATATAGTCGATCCAGTGCTGGATATGCGTTTCATGCTGGCGCCAATCGTTCAAGCTCTGCCATAAAAATTCAGGTGAGATATCCGCCTTTTTTAACTGCTTTTCAAGTAAAGCAACTGAAGCATGATCGATTAACTGTGCGAGTTTGCCGTCAGGGCCAATAATTGGCATCGAGCCAATGGCGCCAGCATTGCCTTGAGGGCCAGAGAAAATTGAGTGGTTAAGCACCAGCCCGCCACCAATAAAAAATCCGATAAATATGTAACTAAAATCGGTTAATTGCGAGCCAAGGCCAAAAATTAACTCAGCACCACACGCTGCTGTTGTATCGTTTTGTATCGTAATCGGGTAAGTGCAGAATTTACCAATTTCATCGGCTAAATCAATTTGATGCCAGGAATCGATATCTTGTTGTGGCGCCCCGATTTCTTCCGACCAGTTCCACAATTCATCAGGCATGGCTATACCTAAGCCGAGAATCTTTTTTCTTTGATCGGTGCTTAAATACGCGATTATATCCGGCAGCTTTTTTTGAGCAAAGGCAATGATATTTTCAGTAACAGGGTAAAGATAAGTAATAAATTTTGAACAACGAATATCACCGCTAAAATCCATCAGTACAATTTCAGCTCGGCGTCGGCCAATCTTCAGGCCCAAGGTAAAAACACCGTCCGGGTTAAGTGCCATTGGCACCGACGGTTGACCGACCTTACCCTTTAAAGATTTTCCACGTAGCAACAGACCCTCTTGCTCGAGACCCCGCATAATCACCGACATTGACTGGGCTGACAAACCAGTAAGCTTTGCTAGTTCCGCTTTAGCTAGTGGCCCATGGCGGCGTATAAGGGAAAGTATCGCGCGTTCATTGTATCGACGAAGCGTCGATTGATTAGCCCCACCACCCTGTTTTATATATTTAATTTTTCGTCTCACTTCTCAGCCCACTTTATTATGGCGCTTATATTAACACCCGAAGTAATTTCAGCGACCAACAGATTGATTAATTGATCACCGATTTGTAGTTATTAAACTACCAGAATTAATTAATAAATCAATTTGATTTATTAATTGACATCATGCTTTTCTAGCGGTAATTTTAACCACAGCGTTTAGGACGTTCAAAAAAAACGCAGTAACCACACTGAGTACCAGAATGATTTCAATTGAACTATGCCAATGCAGGTTCAACATAAATAACTAATCAAATGTAGGGAACAAGATGAAAAAAACAATTATTGCATCTATGGTCGGCGCTATTACATTAACCAGTATTTTAAGCTTCAATGCTCAAGCAGGTATCGGCGCTTGTCTTATCACTAAAACTGATACCAACCCTTTCTTTTTGAAAATGAAAGAAGGTGCTAAAGCTAAAGCGGCTGAGCTTGGTATCGACCTTAAGACATACGCAGGGAAAATTGATGGTGATTCTGAATCTCAGGTTGCTGCGATTGAAACTTGTATTGCCGATGGCGCTAAAGGCATTCTGCTAACGGCCTCTGATACAAGCGGCATTGTTCCTGCAGTTAAGCAGGCGCGCGACGCTGGCATTTTGGTTATTGCCCTAGATACACCACTTGATCCGGTTAGCGCTGCTGATGCAACGTTTGCTACTGATAACTTTTTAGCCGGTGAGCTAATCGGTCAATGGGCTGCCGCTGCACTTGGCGACAAAGCTAAAACAGCTAAAATCGCGATGCTTGATTTAGCAGTAAGTCAGCCGTCAGTAGGTGTTTTGCGCGACCAAGGTTTCTTAAAAGGTTTCGGTATTGATTTGGGCGATCCAAATAAATGGGGCGATGAAACTGACCCACGAATTATCGGTCATGAAGTAACAGCTGGTAACGAAGAAGGTGGCCGTAAAGCGATGGAAAACTTACTTGCGCTCGATTCTGGCATCAACGTGGTGTACACCATTAACGAGCCTGCTGCAGCGGGTGCTTACCAGACGCTAAAAGCTTTCGGTAAAGAAAAGGATGTTTTAGTGGTATCTGTCGATGGCGGTTGCCCTGGTATTCAAAACGTGGTTGACGGTGTCATCGGCGCAACAGCACAACAGTATCCATTATTAATGGCTTCTAAAGGTATCCAAGCAATAGCAACTTGGGCCAAAGATGGCACTAAGCCAGCGAATACACCTGGCAAAGCTTTCTTTGATACCGGTGTCAACTTAGTAACGGACCAAACCGCCGCTGGTGTTCAATCAATGGACACCAAACAAGGACTAGCGCGCTGTTGGGGCTAATTTAGCCTAACTTATCCTAAACAGAAAGCAAGCTCTCTGTTTAGGATAGTAACTATTGGGTGGCGCACGCTACTACCCTTTAGCTGATTGAACCATTAGATTACTGAAATTAATTAGTTTATAGAATTAAGCGAGAATCTCCATGACTGAACCAACCGCGATCTCAACTGACCAGACGTCGCTCAAGCTTGGCGCTAATGAAAAAGTTGCCAATTTCGACAACGACAACCGCAGTTTTATCAATAAAATACAACACACATTACACCGTACCCCATCGCTAGTCCCGCTCGTGGTACTGATGTTATCTTTACTCGTCTTTGGCATCCTGTTAGGCGGTAAATTTTTCTCGCCATTTGCTTTAACCTTGATATTACAACAAGTAGCAATCGTCGGTATCGTTGGCGCTGCGCAAAGCTTAGTCATTCTAACCGCAGGTATCGATTTATCGGTCGGCGCTATTATGGTGCTCTCTTCAGTCATTATGGGACAAATGACATTCCGCTATGGCCTGCCCGCAGAAGCCGCGATAGGAATTGGCCTTGCTTGTGGTACTTTACTCGGCTACATCAACGGCTGGCTCGTCGCCGTAATGCGTCTGCCCCCTTTCATTGTCACCTTAGGTGTCTGGCAAATCGTATTAGCGACTAACTTTTTGTACTCTGGTAACGAAACAATTCGTAGCCAAGACATAGAGAAAACAGCACCCTTGTTCCATTTCTTTGGCGAAAAAATAAATATTGGTGGAGCTATATTTACCTATGGCGTTATCGCTTTTGTCTTAATAGTCGTCATTTTAACCTATGTGCTAAATAACACAGCTTGGGGTCGACACGTTTACGCCGTAGGTGATGATCCGGAAGCGGCAGAACTAGCTGGCGTTGAAACTAAAAAAGTGTTGATCTCGGTCTACATGCTCGCTGGGTTTATCTGTGCCTTTGCAGGCTGGGCGCTAATCGGGCGCATCGGTTCTATCTCACCGACTTCAGGTCAGTTAGCTAATATTGAATCCATTACTGCCGTGGTAATCGGCGGCATCTCGCTCTTTGGCGGTCGCGGCTCGATTATGGGCATGCTGTTCGGCGCACTAATTGTCGGCGTATTCTCACTAGGACTTCGTCTGATGGGTGCTGATCCGCAGTGGACTTATCTGCTTATCGGGGTATTAATCATTAGTGCAGTAGCAATAGATCAATGGATTAGGAAGATTTCATCATGAGTAAGCCTGTTTTAAGTGTTCGTAATTTAGTTAAACGCTACGGCAGAGTAACTGCCTTAGATCACTGTGACTTTGACCTATACCCAGGAGAAGTCCTCGCGGTGATAGGTGATAATGGTGCAGGTAAATCGTCCTTAATTAAAACGTTATCAGGCGCAGTCCAACCTGATTCCGGTGATATATTTTTAGATGGTGAAAAGGTTAACTTTGCCACTCCTTTAGCCGCACAAAATGCTGGCATCGATACGGTATATCAAACATTAGCACTGTCGCCATCATTGTCGATTGCCGATAACATGTTCTTGGGTCGCGAACTGCGCAAGCCCGGTATACTCGGTACAGTATTTCGTCAATTAGACCGCCCTAGAATGCAGCAAATAGCCCGTGATAAACTGACTGAACTTGGCTTGATGACGATTCAAAACATCAACCAAACTGTTGAAACACTCTCTGGTGGCCAGCGCCAGGGGATCTCGGTTGCTCGAGCGGCGGCTTTTGGATCTAAAGTAATCATCATGGATGAACCAACGGCCGCACTTGGGGTAAAAGAGTCTCAACGGGTATTAGATCTGATTGTCGAGGTAAAATCAAAAGGCATTCCTATTGTGCTTATCTCTCACAATATGCCGCATGTCTTCGAAGTTGCAGATCGTATTCACGTCCACCGTTTAGGTCGTCGCCTGTGTACCTTAAACCCTAAGGAGCACACGATGGAAGAGGCTGTCGCTTATATGACTGGTGCTAAAGAGCCTCATCCGTCACTAACATAAACGTTATCAGCCAGCTAGCCGTTACTAAGCTGCTAGCTGGCTTTTTGGTGCCCTGTTGCGCTTTTAACGACTAAATTATAAGTGAACTATGAATCATCAGCGCTATGACAAGTTAGAACAACTCGCTAACCGCATCATAAAAGATGCAGCCAACAAGTCTCGTTACCTCTTCGCCATTGCCGGCGCGCCCGGTTCTGGTAAATCGACCCTAGTGCAATCACTACAACTACTGTTACAGACCAAGCATCAATTGAGTTGCCAAATCGTTGCAATGGACGGTTTCCACTTAGATAATGAGACTTTACAGCAACAAGGCTTGCTGGCGGTAAAAGGCTCACCACAAACCTTTAATTTAACGGCATTAGAACAGCTATTAGCCAAGGTAAAGCTCAATCAAGCAACAGTGCTCGCCCCAATCTTTAACCGAGATATCGACGCAGTCGTCAACGATGCAATTGCAATAAGCAATGACACTAAAATTATTTTGATCGAAGGAAACTATTTGCTATTAAAGCAGCTGGGGTGGCAAAGACTCGCGCAGTATTTTGATGCCAGCGTCTTGTTAGACGTACCAATTGAAGTTTTACGACAACGATTAATCACACGTTGGCTCGATCAAGGCTTCGACCTCAAAGGTGCTACCACCAAAGCAGATTCTAATGACATACCCAATGCACAGCTGGTGATAGATCACTCAGATACTCGGAACATAATCAGCAATCAATAAACAATAATCTATTAGTAGACTAGCAACCTTTTCGTTGGTATTAGCGACCAATACGCACTAACTCACTCTCGATTAAGTGCTTTATTTTATAAACTGCCTGTTCACCTGCCAAGATAGACTCTGAGGCCCGGTTAAACTCCATTGAACCAATATGAGCCACTTGAGGCTGGATTAGTACTTCTGGTGGGTCGCCTGCTAAACGCGATTTTTTTTGTCGGTATTCTAAAATTTCCAGTGCACTGGTCATTACCGCAAACATGTTGAGTTCACTGCGGTTACTGCGAACAAACCGCTTGGTAAAATCATTGAAGTAATCACGAGACTGATTAATTAAGTGATTAAAATGACTGCGCTCATTGTCTGATTTAAGCGCATTTTTACCACTGCGCATCACTGGATGGCTATCAGTAACAACCTCGGGATAACCATATAAATCAACAGCTATAACAACGTCTGCTCCTAACGCCCGACAAACATTAATCGGAATAGGGTTAACCACCGCGCCATCAATAAAATAACGCTCTCCTAAACGCACAGGTGCTAACAAGCCGGGGATAGCGCAAGAAGCGCGTACCACATCTTGCAAACAACCACGTTTTAACCACACTTCGTTACCGCCGTACAAATCTGTTGCCACCGCGATAAACGGCAACTCGAGATCTTCAACATTTATATCACCAATCATCGATTTGGCTTGCTCAAACACTTTCTCACCAGACATCAAGCCACCGCGCCGTAAGCTTATATCGAGCATGCTAACCAGATCCCAGCTCGAAAAGCCATTAACCCATTGTTCTAGCTCTGCTAAGTTATCAGTCGCGTAAGCTGCACCAACAAATGCGCCAACTGAACAACCGGCGACGACATCGGGTTTAACCCCTAATTGGGCCAACGCTTTAAGCACCCCAATATGAGCCCAGCCTTTGGCTGAGCCACTGCCTAATGCAATGCCTATTTTTGCCATATTGTGATCTTAAGTTTCAGCATATTTATCACCATAACCTTAATATATACAATAAAATTGTCGACAGTAATAACGAACCACCCACGATTATCAATCTAATCGTGGGTGTGACTGTTAATCTGGTTTTTTGTATAGCTCAATAATGCTTGAAAAATCTTGGCTGCCGGCACCACTGCGTGCATGTAAAGCAAATAAACTCCTTGCTAACGTCCCGAGTGGTGTACTCGATTGTGATAGTTGAGCTGCCTCAGACGCTAAGCCTAAATCTTTAAGCATTAAGTCGACCATAAAGCCACCTTGATAATCATTACTAGCAGGTGCGTGTTCCATCACCCCAGGTACCGGATTGTATAACTCTAAACACCAGTTTTTACCTGAGCTTTTGACCATGATATCGGACAATATTTTAGGGTCTAAACCATTGTCGATGCCCATTTGCAAAGCTTCTGAGGTGCCTGCCATTAAAATGGATAACAACATATTGTTACATATTTTAGCGACCTGACCCGCGCCAACTGCGCCAGCATGGAAAATGTTTTTTCCCATGTCATTTAATACCACTTGGGCGTGGTCAAAATGATCAACTTCGCCGCCACAAATAAAGCTTAAAGTACCTGCTACGGCCCCACCAACGCCACCAGAAACAGGCGCATCAATAAATGGAATACCACGCTCTTGCGCGTCTTGCGCTACCAATCTCGCTGTCGCTGCATCAATCGTACTCGAATCGATCATCAGGGTGTTATGATCAACCACGCTCAATAAACCCTGCTCGCCTAAATAAAGTCCAACCACATGCTTGCCAGCAGGCAGCATAGTGATTACAAACTGCTTATCAATTGCCGCATCATTAGCGCTTGATGCTGCCACCGCGCCATGCTCAACCACACTGGCCATTGCACTGGTGCTTAAGTCAAAAACCTCGACTTGATGCCCAGCTTTCACTAAATTGATTGCCATTGGGCCACCCATGTTGCCTAGGCCAATAAATCCAACTTTTGCCATGATATTCTCCTTGTTATAATGCGTTTAGTGGATGATCTTCATCACTCCAAATCGGGCTAAATAATTGGTCAATAATCTCATTGTCGACGTCAGCGACCGTATTAAAACGCCACGCGGGTTGATTGTCTTTTTCAATCAGTAAAGCGCGGACACCTTCTGCAAACTCGCCCAGTTGACCACAGCGCACCGACAGTGACAATTCAAGCTGAAAACATTGCGCTAATGTCAGTTTTTTGCCAATGCTAAGCTGCCGCGCCACAATATGTGCCGAAATAGCACTGCCACGGCTTAGTGATTTTTGGGCTTTAAGCAGCCACTTGTCTGGGGTCTCTAATTCGGTAATTGCCTGTACGACATCAAGCAGCTGATCGCTGCTTAATATCTCGGTTAATGTACTTCGATGCGCCTCAATATTGCCCACCGGTATCTCAGCGATAACACGAGCACTGAGCTGAGTTAATAATGCGGTCACTATTGTCGCGGCATCGCCGCTAAAATCATGCTCGGTCATCAATTGAATTAACTGACTTTTTTGCTGATGTAATAAAAAGTGATCAGCGAGCTGTACTTCGAGACAATCTGCCGCATTGATTTGAGCTGCCGTCAGCCCCAGAAAGAGCCCTAGCTGGTCTGGCATTCTATTTAAAAAATAGGTGCCGCCAACATCAGGATATAAACCAATGCTTACTTCTGGCATCGCAACTCGTGAATTTTCAGTGACTACCCGATGGCTAGCACCTGCCATTAAGCCTAGTCCGCCGCCCATTACAAAGCCATTGCCCCATACAATAATGGGTTTGCTATAGGTATGAATGAGATAATCGAGTTGATATTCCTTGGTGAAAAAGTCTTCGACATAGGGCACGGCACAACCTGGCTTCGCCGCCATTTCATGGTACATTTGAACAATGTCGCCACCGGCACAAAAGGCTTTGTCTCCAGCGCTATCGAGTAAAATAGCAACGACTGACGGGTCTTGTTGCCACGCGACTAACTGCGGTAATAACGAATCAACCATCGCTTGGCTTAAAGCATTAAGTGACTTTTCACTGTTAAGCGTTGCCTGAATAAAGGTTTTATCATCCGCTATCCGGTGGTGAGTATAAATTACGGCGCAATTATTAGTCATTAGCCATTAATCCATTGTGGTTTACGTTTCTCAAGGAATGCCGCCACCCCTTCTTGTTGATCTTTTGTATCAAAAAGCGCGACAAATCTCTCGCGTTCTAGCGGCAAGGCACTATTAATTGAGCCATCTCGCCCCTGCTGAATCAATGTTTTACATGCACTAACGCTCGACGGTGATTGGTTTGCTACTTTTTTTGCTAAGGCTAAAGCAGCCGTTAATGACTCACCTTTAGCAACAACCTCTTCGACTAAACCAATTTGCTCTGCTTTGTCAGCGCTAATGCGTTCTCCACATAAAATCATTCGCTTAGCCCAACCTTCTCCCACCAGTAAGCTCAAGTTTTGAGTGCCACCAGCACAAGGCAATAAACCCACACTCGCTTCCGGTAATGCCAGTTGTGCTTGTTGCTCTGCAATTCTAATATCACAAGCCAGTGCAACTTCTAAACCACCACCCATCGCATAACCATTAATTGCAGCAATCGACACCCCGTTAAAATTAGCCAGGGTTTCAAATGCCTCACCAAAAATACGTGACATATCTGATGCGACTCCCTTATCACCATCAGCAAATAAATTCAAATCGGCCCCGGCAGAAAAGAATTTTTCACCAGCACCCGTTAGCACCAGTGCATAAATGTTTTTATCGGCGTTAAGTTCGACAACAATATCTCGTAGTTGTGCCAAACTAGCGGCGGTCCAGGTATTAGCCGGCGGGTTAGCAATAGTAATTAATGCGGTATGCTCTTGATATTCGACTTTTAATAAATCTGTCACGATAACTTCCTTCAATTGTGATAGTAATCCCGATACAACCGGGATTGTTATTATTTATAAAATAGCGCTGGCGTCTTGATCTAACAAACGACGAGCAATAATCACCCGCATAATTTCGTTGGTGCCCTCGAGTATTTGGTGCACTCGTACATCACGAAAGTAACGCTCTAAAGGATATTCTTTAATGTAACCATAACCGCCGTGAATTTGCAGTGCTTGGTCACAGACCGAAAAACCAACATCGGTGGCAAAGCGTTTCGCCATCGCGCAATATGCGGTTTTTTCCGGATCATTTTGATCTAATTTAAACGCAGCTAATCGTACCAGCTGACGTGCTGCAACGAGCTCGGTGGCCATATCAGCTAGCTTAAATTGCAAGCCCTGAAATTGAGCCAACTCTTTACCAAATTGTTTGCGGTCGTGCATATAGCTTGTTGCTGCATCGAGCGCCGCTTGCGCTGTACCGATTGAACAAGTGGCAATATTAATGCGACCACCATCAAGACCAGACATTGCTAAGGTAAACCCTTGGCCTTCTTTGCCCAATAAATGATCGACCGGGATTCTTACATTATCAAAGGTAATAGTCCGAGTTGGCTGGGCATTCCAACCTAATTTTTCTTCCGCTTTACCGTAACTCACGCCAGGGGCATCAGCGGGGATCACGAGCGCCGAAATTCCTTTAGCCCCAGCTTGACCAGTTCGTACCATCACAACAAGTACTTGGGTCGCCCCAGCGCCAGAGATAAACACCTTGGCACCGTTAATAATATAATAATCGCCTTCGCGTGTTGCTGTCGTTGTTAGTGATGCGGCATCAGATCCCGCCCCGGGTTCGGTCAAGCAATATGAAGCCAATTGCGTTCCAGTGGTTAATCCCGGGCACCAGGTTTGTTTTATCTGCTCGGTGCCCCAAGTCGCGACCATCCAAGTAGCCATGTTATGGATAGTCAACATGGCTGTCGTCGCGGTGCATCCCGTGGCTAACTGCTCAAAAACTATCGATGCATCTAACCGTGACAACCCCAAACCACCAGCCTCTTCGGGCGTGTACAGTGCACAAAAGCCAAGTTCTCCGGCTTGCTTCATCACGTCTATTGGAAAGAAATGATCGCGATCCCATGCGGCGGCATGAGGGGCTAATTCATTATCAGCAAACTGTTTTGCTGTTTCACTAAACATGATTTGATCTTGGCTTAAATTAAAATTCATTAATGTTCCCCTTGCTTCTCTTACACAACTTGCTTTGAACAACTTTGTATTAAACAGCTGTATTGAATAACGGTATTGAACAATTCAGCTTTCACTGCTTATCGTCATACAACTACAGCGCACAGCAGTGTCGTTACAGCATTTCAACCGCAATCGCTGTCGCTTCGCCACCGCCAATACACAAACTAGCAATGCCCTTAGTTAAACCGCGCGCTTTAAGCGCATGCAATAACGTGACAATAATCCGCGAGCCACTCGAGCCCAACGGGTGGCCTAACGCACAGGCACCACCATTAACATTAACCTTAGCGTGATCAATAGCCAGTCCTTTCATACCCAGCATCGTCACCATGGCAAAGGCTTCGTTAATTTCGAATAAATCGACATCAGCGACCGACCAACTTGCTTTAGCTAACAACGCGGTCATGGCACCAATTGGGGCGACGGTAAACTCACTCGGTTGTTGGGCATGCGTTGCATGAGCGACAATTTTCGCCATTGGGGTTAAACCCCGCTGAGTTGCTTCGCTTAGCCGCATAATTAACAAGGCCGATGCACCATCGGAAATAGAACTTGAGTTTGCCGCGGTGATCGTGCCTTCTTTTGCAAACGCAGGACGGAGCGAGCCGATTTTATCGATACGGGCATTGCCCGGCTGTTCGTCGGTATCGACCACGATATCGCCACGGCGATTAGTCACCGTTACCTGAGCGATTTCATCGACAAACGCTCCCGAGCCAATCGCGTCATTGGCACGGTTAAGCGAGCTTATTGCAAACTCATCCATTTGCTGACGAGTAAAACCTTCACTGTCGGCCGTTTCTTGGGCGAACGTGCCCATTGAACGAGCAGTGTATGCATCTTCGAGTCCGTCGAGAAACATATGATCTTTAACTTCACCATGACCCATTCTATAACCGCTGCGTGCCTTAGGCAGTAGGTAAGGTGATTGACTCATATTTTCCATGCCACCAGCAATAACGACTTTAGCACTACCTGCTAGCACAAAGTCATGCGCCATCATTACCGCTTTCATGCCCGAACCACAGACCTTATTGATTGTGGTACAAGCGGTACTTTTGGCTAAGTTGGCTTTCAACGCTGCTTGGCGGGCTGGCGCTTGACCCAGCCCAGCGGGTAAGACACAGCCCATAATAACCTCATCAATCTGATCGTTGCTCAAGCCGGTGTTGACAACCAACTGCGCAATAGCAACGCTGCCAAGTTCAGGGGCACTGACACTGCTGAAGCAACCGCCAAATCCGCCCATTGGGGTACGGGCTGCAGCAACAATAACAATAGGATCGAGATTGGTCATAAGATCACTCCATAAATTAATTTATCCGAAAAGGATAACATCTAACCTACTTATACCTTCCGTTTACGCCAACGTAAAGAAAAAGCCACTATAATCGCCAAAATAAACAATCGTTATTCAAATCTTTCGAATATCCAACTATGCACTATAGTTTGTAGTTATTAATAGCTGTACAAAAGTAGTAACTTGGCTCGTGCTGTAATCGAAAAGTTACTACCATAAGGAATAATATGGATCCAATTAATCGAAGAGATGGCGTTAGAGTAGCCGTTAATAGAGATATTAAAGCCGTTATTTTAGATACTAAAATACCTTGTGAAGTATTCTCAATCAATCTGGCAGGGTTACGGTTAAGTCATAAAATAACCAGCGAACTACCGAACTTAGCCGTTGAGTTATCCCATCGAAATGGCAGTGTCGTTATTATTGAGTGCCAAGTGGTCAAAATTGAATCTGACAGCTCTATTTTAAAGTTTTCACCGTTAACTGAAACCCAACATACTGTTTTACATAGTATGTTGCAACTGCAGCAAGCGTGTTTACCGGGAAAAAAATAAGCGGCGACTGTTTGAAATTGCAACAGAACATTAGTTATGTTCATGCTGACTTATAGCCTAATAACAGCGCTGATGTTATTTTTATCACTGAGCTAACTTATTGATTGCTTTTTATTTATCGAAAGCTAATAATGCTGCCACTGATAAAGGCAAACCATCCGAAAGGTTGGGACGCAAAGCCACCGGTCTAATGAATCAATTAACTTAATTCAACGATAGCGGGGTTACCAAAAGATCCAAAATACACTCGTATTTTGTCCTGGTGCGTTGTCTTCCTCAGTTTTTAGGTTGGTTATAAGAACTTGTTTGGGGATTAGATAAAATGGTACAACAACGGCGTAACTGTACAAAAAAATTGAAGCGATTAAAGCTCGGTATTGCCGTTTCTTTGGCACTCGTATTAACGAATTGTGACAGCGATTCAGCCGCAATAAACTCTTTTTCGAGTCAAGCGGGCGATGGCCAGCTTAAAGGCGCTTTAGTCTGTTTAGATATTAACAATAATGCTTTGCGTGACAGCAATGAACCTTGCGCGATGACAGATGACCATGGCGCTTATCAATTTAGTCAGCTAGACCCTAGCATCGATTTATCGAAAGTACAGCTGTTGGTCAAAGCGATGCCTGGTCAAAATCAGGATGAGGATTCACACCACTGGGTTGCCTTAGCAGAACCGTCTGACACAGAGCCTAAACAGCCGCCAAAAATTATTGCCGATTCAACCAATACCAAACTATTGCAAGGGAATAGTTACTTAATTAACGATGACGAAGAAACGCTGTTAGTTAATTTTTCTGCTGACTCAATACTTGAGGTAATGAATATAAAGTATCAGTTCGATCATCAAAGTTCTGATCGGCAACAAGCGCAATGGACCATTGATAAAGATAAAAATTTGCTGATCGTTTTTGACGATCAATGGTTTACTCTCAAACTGACCAAAGGATTAGGTACTGATACTATCTTCGCCATCGAGCAAGACGAAAACGGCATGCAACGTGACACGGTGCTTAATCTGATAACACCCATCACAGTAACGTCACCAGCACTGCTGCAACCGTTATTACTGACCCGCGATGAGCAATGCAGCCTAACCATGACACTTAATGATCTCGCGCAGCAACAAGGCTCGGTGATAGTTGACGCGACCCATTGTAGCGACATCAGTCAAGAAATGGCGGCCGATATCTTTGAAACTAGCTGGTTTGGTGATGAAACAAAAAAACTGACCTTAGAAATAGCCTCTCCCGCTAATAACTACGCGCCGACAACACTGCTATTTTCTGACTTAACGCTAGCTAAGCAGCCATATGTCTTAATGACTTTCGAACATTTCGCCCCCGATTCAAGCCAAGACTCGTTACTCGATTTTGTATTATGGAAAAAAGAGTCTGCTGGTGTGCAATTCACTAACCCTAAACAAGCCATCAGATTGTAGTCGTGGCTATTTAAACGATTTATTACCACGTAAAAAGCCAGCATTTAATCAATGCTGGCTTTTTATCGTTCACGAGATATTTTACTTAGTTACTTACCATGTTTGATTTCTTTGTAATATTTAATCAAATTAAAGGTCGATGAGTCGTGTTTTGCTATCTCGCTGTCTTGATGCAATTCCTGATTAATTTTAGCGGCCAGACCTTTGCCAAGCTCAACGCCCCACTGATCAAAAGAACAAATTTGTAAAATAATGCCCTGAACAAAAATCTTTTGCTCATATAATGCAATAATTCGGCCCAAGCTATGCGGATCAACCCGATCGAGCAAAATGGTGTTGGTCGGGCGATTACCCTGATGGACCTTATGCGGTGCTAACTGATCAATATAGGCTGGCGTACGTCCTTTAGCTTTTAAGTCTTCTCGAACATGCTTTTCATTAACACCACTCATTAGTGCCTCGGTCTGAGCAAAGAAGTTGCTCATTAAGGTATCGTGGTGGCTGCCAATTGGGGTTGAACTTTCAATTGAACCAATAAAGTCGGCTGGTATAATGTTTTTGCTCTGATGTAAATACTGATAAAAGGCATGCTGACCATCAATGCCCAATCCGCCCCAGATAGAAGGCACTGTTTGGTAGTTTATATTCTGACCTTCCCAGTTAACTGACTTACCGTTAGACTCCATCTCTGCTTGTTGCAGATAAGCTGCCAGCATATGCAGCGTTTGATCATAGGGTAAAATGGCTTGTGATTGCGAGCCTAAAAAAGTGGTATTCCATAAACTGATTAACGCCAGAATCACTGGCGCATTTTGCTCTAAAGGTGCATCACAAAAATGCTGATCCATTTGATTGGCACCGTCGAGCAATTGCAAAAACTTTTCAAATCCCATATCTAACGCAATGGGCAAACCAATCGCTGACCACAAAGAGAATCGGCCACCAACCCAATCCCACATCGAAAAGATGTTCTCGGCATCAATACCAAACTTAACGGCATTTTCGACATTGGCGGTTACCGCGACAAAATGGTGCTTGGTGGCATCATCATCAAACGAAGCAGCCCTTAGCCAGTTTTTAGCGGTATTAGCATTAGTAATAGTCTCGGTGGTGGTAAATGTTTTAGACGAAATAACAAACAATACCGTTGCCGGATCTAATGGCCGCAGCACTTCAGCAATTTGGGCAGCGTCGACATTAGAAACATAATGTACCCTAACGCTATTATCGCTATAATGTTTTAACGCTTCGGTGACCATTTGCGGCCCAAGGTTCGAACCGCCGACACCAATATTAACCACATCAGAAATTCGCTTGCCCGAATAACCTAACCATTGCCCTTGTCGGACCTGCTTAACAAAAGCTTCCATCTTATCAAGCTGGCCAGAAATAGCGTCGGTAACATTCTCGCCATCAACAATTAGTTCTTTGCCTGAACGATCGCGCAATGCGGTATGCAACACCGCACGGTTTTCGGTCATATTAATCTTTTCACCGGCAAACATCTTGTCACGCCATTGTTCAACATCGCACTCTTTAGCCAGCTTAATCAAGCCTGTTAAGGTTTGCTCGGTCACCAGATTTTTTGAATAATCTAATAACAGCTGTGGTAGTTTGAGGGAAAATTTATCAAATCTTGCTGGATCATCAGCAAAAAGATTATTTAGGTGGCACTGCTTCATCTCTTTAGCGTGCTCGGTCAAAAACTGCCAGCTTGCTAATTCGTCACGATTTTTCATTGGTTGACCTACATTAATAGAGTTACAATAAGACACTTAAGCTCTCATACTAAGTGAAATACCTAAACCATGACAACCGATTTATGTAATAAAATTACAAAAAATAGTCATTTGGCCATCAAATGCGTCAATTAACTGTTTTTTTATTACGCCACGGTCAAACGACTCATAATCAGCATTTACTCGGCCGCACTGACGTTCCATTATCAGCGATAGGCTGGCAACAAATGAGTGACGCATTAACTACATCGTTGCACTTTGATCAAATTATTACATCACCGCTAATTCGTTGTCATGACTTTGCCACTGAATATGCAAAATCAAACGCTTGCCCTTTATTAATTGAGCCGATGTTGCAAGAACTCGATTTTGGGATCTGGGATGGCCATACTCACGATGCCCTTTGGCAGCAACCTAATGCTCAGCTCGAGGCCTTTTATCGCGATCCTTGGCAACAGACCCCACCTAACGGTGAGGCAGTCGCAGATTTTTGCCAACGCCTCGATAGTGCTTGGCAATCGTTACTGCAACAATCAGGCTCAAGCCTCGTTATTTGCCATGGCGGCGTTATTCGATATTTTATCGCCAAAATATTAGGGATGCCCTTGCCCGGCACTCGTCATTTAACCGCACTTGATATTCCCCATGCTGCGCTGATTAAAATTAGCATCACAGTCGATGATGATAATGTAGTGTGGCCAACTATTCATTGGTCAGTGCATTAATAATTGAACTTAACTCATCAAAGTAAATGCTGTTATTTGTCGCTGGTTGCATATTCTTTTTACTCAGTAGATTAAAGCCCAACCTCCTTAATCACTAGGCTTTGAGACATAAGACTGATACTCTTAGCCATTACAATTTTGTTGGTCGCACCGGCTCCGTTTTGCTACGGCAATGCCTAGCAACAACGAATAGCTAATATCATTGCTAAGCATAGGGATTTGTAATAAAGCGGCTTAGTTAAGCGCGAGATCCCATACTTAAACCGACGGGTTGGCGATTATACTGCCACATACCAGTTTGTGCGGTAAAGTGATCCTTTGCTTACTTTATTGGTATTGGTTCACCAAAAATTATTTACACATAAAGAAATAACACTTGGCATGATTAGTCTGTTCTTGCTGCCTATTTCTCTTATCCATATTTTAGCCACTAAGTACCACACTGTGAGATATTATGTTTTCAATTGAGCCGCTAGCCACTGATAATTTATCTAAAATTGAGCACCAGATAAATACAAAAACCAAACCATTAGGGTCACTGGGCAAGCTAGAATCATTAGCACAACAACTGGCGCTAATTTTAGGCGGTGACACACCTGTGTTAACCAAACCAACGCAACTTATCTTTGCTGGTGACCATGGCGTGGCAGAGTTTGGTATTTCCATTGCGAGCAGCGAAGTTACAGGCCAGATGATCAGCAACTTTTGTGCCGGTGGCGCTGCGATCAATGTATTTTGTCGTCAATCGAAAATGGATTTAAAAATTATTGATTGTGGCACCGAGTTTGAACAAGTTGAACATCCACTATTAGTCAAACAGCGTTTAGGTGATTGCACTGAACCGTTTAACCTAACGCCAGCAATGTCCGATGAGGATGTAATGGTTGGATTAGATTTTGGCGCTAAAATCGCTAATCAGCAATTGAATAATGGCGTTAACATCATCGGCATCGGTGAAATGGGCATCGGTAATACCACATCAGCTTCGGCAATCATGATCGCATTAACAGATCTTGATCTTGAATACTGTGTTGGCCGTGGCACAGGCGTTAACAACGATTGCCTTGCCCGCAAGAAAGAAATTATTCACACTGCCTTATTGTTACACAGCGATAGTTTAACGTCTCCCATTGCGATTATGGCCGCCGTAGGTGGTTTTGAAATAGTGCAAATGACTGGGGCAATTCTAGCCATTGCTCAAGCCAAAAAAGTTATCCTAATTGACGGTTTCATTTCCAGTGTTGCCGCCCTGCTCGCGGTAAGAATGTACCCCGCCGCGCGAGATTACATGATCTTTAGCCATTGCTCTAAAGAGCTTGGTCATCATTTGTTGTTAAAAGAACTGCAAGCCGATCCGCTGCTCAATCTTGATTTGCGTCTTGGTGAGGGCTCAGGTTGTCCGCTCGCACTGCCGCTATTGCAAAGCGCGTTGGCTTTTTATAACGAAATGGCCAGTTTTGAACAAGCTGATGTTACCGACGTAATATAAAATATGAAAATCAAAGCGCTACTATGCCAGCAATGGACGTTGTGGCTAGTTGCCTTAAGCTTTATGACCCGAATTCCGGTGCCAACATTTAAAAACTTCGAAGCTCGCTGGCTTAATCAAGCAAACAGTTACTATGGCGTGGTTGGTCTGCTCGTTGGCTGTCTTAGTGGCTTAGTATTATTGAGCGCAGGTCTGATATTACCCGCGAGCATCGCCATTATTTTGGCCATGATCGCCAGCATTATGTTAACAGGTGGCTTTCACGAAGATGGTCTGGCCGACACCTTTGACGGCTTTGGCGGTGGTTGGACTGTTGCTAAAAAACTCGCCATCATGAAAGATTCTCGCCTGGGCACCTACGGCGCATTAGCTTTAGCGCTGGCCTTATTGCTGAAATTTTTCTTATTGCTCGAGCTCAGTCACCTTAGCTCCGTCTTAACGGGTGTCGCGCAGGCCTTAATCATTGGTCACTGTCTTAGCCGTGTCATGGCCGTTAGTTTGATGTATGACCAACCTTATGTCAGAGACGACGACTCAAGCAAAATTAAACCGCTGACCGAGCAGCTAACCTCGTTGCAATTGGCGATTTTATTGCTAACTGCGACCCTGCCGTTGCTCTTTTTATCACTTAATTTAGCCCTATTGATGATAGTAAGTGTTTGGCTGCTGCGGGGGTTGTTAATTCGCTGGTACCGTCAGCAAATTGGTGGCTATACTGGTGACTTGCTTGGCTGCGCTCAACAACTTTGTGAGCTGTTGTGTTATCTCATTTTACTTGTAGCTTGGCGTTAATTACCTAGCTATTCGCTAATTAATACCAAACTAATACCAAACAAGTCACAAAATTTTAGCAAACAAATACCAAGCTAACTCTAAAGTATGATTAATCAGGAATAACTATGTCGCAAGATAACCAACAACGTCATCAGGCACGCCAACAAAAACTCCAGCAAAGTGTTAACGAAAAAATTGCTAAAGCGGATCAAGAGCAAGGCATTTTTATGATCTTGACCGGTAATGGCAAAGGCAAAACAACCGCTGGCTTTGGTACGGTATTGCGTTGTGTTGGCCATGATCAACGCGCCAGTGTCGTGCAGTTTATCAAAGGCCAATGGCCTTGTGGCGAGCGCAATATATTAGAAAAACTCGGGGTTGAATTTCATGTCATGGCCACAGGTTTTACTTGGGATACTCAAGATAAAGCTGGCGACACCCAAGCAGCTCAATTAGCGTGGCAACATGCGACACGCATGCTGAGCGACCCGAGCATTGATCTGGTGCTGCTCGACGAAATCACCTACATGCTGAGTTACCATTATATTGATGTTGATAGCGTTGTTAAAGCAATTTTAAATCGGCCAGCGTCTCAGCATGTCATCATAACAGGGCGCGCTTGTCACCGCGCCCTACTCGAGATTGCAGATACTATTAGTGAAGTGAAACCCACTAAACATGCATTCGACAATGGCATTAAAGCCCAAGTTGGTTTTGACTACTAATGCCTGCTATCTAGTCTTTACCCTATTATCCTCGACTATTGTTGCAGCCATAACACGCAACAATAGCGGACAGCCGTTAGTTACCTAAACCACTGTAACCCCAACCGAATCAATCAATTAGTATTAGTTAATTCTTTATTTTTCATACTGTGTACAATAGAGCTTATCTTAAGTAATGGATGAGCATGTTATGGCCCAAGTATTAAGCCAACTATTAGATTTATTAAGCTTAGAGAAAATTGAAGATGGCATTTACCGAGGCAACAGCCAAGATTTAGGTTTTGGTCGGGTCTATGGCGGTCAAGTTATTGGCCAAGCACTAAGCGCTGCCAAACAGACTCTTGACGAGCAGTGGGCAATTAATTCGTTTCATTGTTATTTTTTACGGATGGGTGATTCAGCCAAACCCATTGTTTATGATGTCGAGTCAATTCGTGATGGCCGCTCCATCGCAACGCGCCGAATTAAAGCGATTCAGTATGGCAAGCCTATTTTCTACCTGACTGCCTCGTTTAATTTACCCGACCAAGCATTTGACCATCAGGCCCCCATGCCTGAGGTGGCTCCACCTGAAGGGCTAATGTCTGAAGTTGAAATAGCACGTAAATTTGAGCATTTGATTCCAGAGCCCGTCCGTGCTCAATTTACCTCTGATAAGCCAATCGAAATCCGCCCAGTTGAACCCGTTAACATTGCCAATCCGCAAAAAATGGCACCAGTGCGTCATGTTTGGATGCGTGCCAA
Source organism: Gammaproteobacteria bacterium (assembly GCA_013214945.1). NCBI lineage: Bacteria > Pseudomonadati > Pseudomonadota > Gammaproteobacteria > Gammaproteobacteria bacterium. Next base: position 45,381 of record JABSRT010000022.1, on the reverse strand, counting down.
TGGTCAACTACCTGACGATTTACGAGTTCATAAAAGTTTGCTTGCTTATGCGTCTGACTTTTCGATGTTAGCCGTTGCCGCACAGCCCCACGGTGTTTCTTTCATGACGCCAAAGTTGCAAATGGCCACCATCGACCACAGCATGTGGTTTCATCGTGATTTTCGGTTCGCCGACTGGTTGCTCTATCAAATTGAAAGCCCGAGTGCCAGTGGTGGTCGCGGTTTTGTTACTGGCCGGATCTATGATCGCCAAGGCCGTTTGGTTGCCAGCACCGCTCAAGAAGGCGTATTACGCTGGTCAAAAAAATAACGGGTACTCATTTATAACCTCTCGCTGTAGGCGCTAACACTATGCTCAAAAAATCTTGGCAAAATGAACAAACATTTTTAATCATTGCCACCATTATTACCGCACTGTGCTTCTCAGCTTGGGGCGCGCTGTTAAATAATTTTGCGATTGAGCAAGTCAATTTTGGCGGCGCGCAAATCGGATTATTGCAAAGCCTGCGTGAAATACCTGGATTTTTAGCCTTTACCGCCATCTTTTTATTGCTGGCGATGACCGAGCAAACCTTAATTTTATTAGCCTTGTGTTTACTTAGCATTGGCGTAGCAATTACCGGTCTTTTCCCCTTTGAATATGGGTTATATGCGACGACTGTTTTAATGTCGATTGGTTTTCATTATTTTGAAACCATCAATAATTCATTAACGTTACAATGGATTGATAAAGAAAAAACCCCGTCATTTTTAGGTAAAATGATTGCGATAAAATCAATGACCTCGCTGGCGACTTACGCCGCTATCTGGTTGGCTGTTTCAGTCTTAGCTTGGCAGTTTTCCACCATCTATTTGGTCTTTGGTTTACTGGGCTTGGCCCTCGTACTATCGCTCGTGCTGGTGATGCCAACGTTTAATAATCGAGTCAGCCAACATAAAAAACTCTTGGTACGAAAAAAATATTGGCTTTACTACTTATTGGTCTTTTTAAGTGGCGCTCGCCGTCAAATCTTTGTCGTATTTGCTGGTTTCATGATGGTTGAGAAGTTTGGCTATGATGCATCTGACATGGCGTTACTTTTTATTGCCAACCACTTGGCCAGTCTTTATTTCGCGCCAAAGCTTGGGTCGTTAATTGAAAGAATTGGTGAAAAACGAACGCTGACTTTCGAATACATTGGTTTAATTTTGGTCTTTAGTGGTTACGCTCTGGTAGAAAATCAATATATTGCCAGTGGCCTCTATGTTATCGATCACCTATTTTTTGCCATGGCAATTGCCCTAAAAACCTACTTTCAAAAAATAGCTGATCCGCGAGATATAGCGGCAACCTCAGGGGTTAGTTTTACCATTAACCATATTGCAGCCGTGGTGATCCCCGCCTTTTTTGGGGTGATTTGGCTAACCAATCCATCATTGGTCTTTATAACTGGCGCTGCCATTGCGGTTTGTTCACTGGTATTAGCCCAGCTAATTCATATTCCAGACCTTAGCGCAGCTAAGGCTGAGCCAGCCAAGCAATAAAGAGATTTAATCTAATAGAATCGACGCCAGTTTACGGCTGGCACCGATTAAATTACGCTAAGATGTTATCGGGCAAATAGCTCCACTTTACTGTGACCATTGCCTTGTGCGGTGATTTGAACGCGTGTGCCAACTCGCTCGACCAAGCCTTGAACATGTGAAATTAAGCCAATTTGACGACCACTGGCTTGCAAAGAATCAAGGCAACTTAACGCAATTTCTAAGGTGTCGGGATCTAACGTACCAAAACCTTCATCAATAAATAATGTTTTAATATGCGTTTGCAAGCTGGTAATCGAGCCAAGTCCCAATGCTAGCGCCAATGACACTAAGAAAGTTTCACCACCAGAAAGACTCTCGACCGAACGCACATCGTCACCCATGTCTTGATCAATCACTTGCAAGTCTAGCTCAGCGCCAGGCACCCGCTGCAGTTGATAACGCGGGGCCAATTCTTTAAGGTGATGATTGGCCGACACCAACATTTGTTCCAAGGTTAAGCTTTGGGCGAAAGTTCGAAACTTAGAACCATCGGCCGACCCAATTAACTCTCTCATCTCGATCCATAAATGCGCATCATTGCGCTGTAACTCTATTTCTTGTTGTAACTCACCATGGCGGATCATCGCTAGATTATGGCGTTCAAGGCCGCTGCGTAATTCAAATTGCTGCTGCTCTTGTTGTTTTATCGCCGCCTCAATGGACAATTTAAGCATGTTACGCTGCTCTGAACTACTTTGGGCTGGCTCAGGGGCAAGTTGCGGTAAAGCGCCAAGTAACTGTTGGTGATGACTTGCTAATTCATCCCTAAGCTGAACAACGCTGCGTTGCTGCTCGGCTAATATGGCTTGGTATTGGTGATGCTGCTGCAGTACTTGCGCCTGATGTTGGCGCTGCTCAATAATCCACTGGTGATCATAAGTGAGCAGTTCGACCAACTGTTCATGACTTAAAACCAGTTGATGAAGCCATTGCTGCCATAGCTCGGTTAGTTGCGATAATTTCGCGGCTAAATCTTGTGCTTGCTCGCTTATTTGCTGCTGTTGATTTTGAATCACTAACAACTGATTTTTAGCTGTTACTAGCGCTTGCTCAGCATTATGAAATGCGGTATTTAATTGATCGAAATGGCTCATCAATTCGGTTTTTAATTGCTTAGGATCTTGGCCCTGACAGACACTTTCAATTTCTTGCTGCCATTGGTTAATCTGTTGCTGTGCTTGCGTTAACTGCTGTTTTAACGGCTGCAACACACTTTCAAAATGGTTAAACTCTTGCGTTAGGGCAATGTGCTGTTGTTCAAGCTCACTTTGTTCGGTATTTAATTGACTTTGATAATTCGATTTTTCAATGAACTGCTCGATATCAGTCGCTAATTTTTTCTTAAATGATTCGAGCTGCTCAGGTTGCTGCAATAACTGCGACCAATTAGCTTGCGGGTACAGCTCGGTTAATTGATTAACTCGCGCTTGCATTTGCCCGTTAAGCTGGTCTTGATATTGACTATTTAGCGCCAGATCATTGTTACAGCTTTGCAACTGCTGCTGACACTGCTCGATACTTTGATTAACCAGGTCAATTTGGTGCTGTGATTCAAGCAACTGCTGCTCAAGCGCCCGCCGTTGCTCGGCGGTTTCAAGCAACGCCTGATGCTGTTGCTTATCATGGGCTAATTGCTGCTGTACCCTCGCCATATCATGTTCAATTTGAGCCAGCAATTGCGGCGTTATCGGCTGTTTTGAGAGCGCTTGCAACAAGCCATTAAGTTCATCAACCTCGGCGGTAATAGTACTCTGTTGTTCATTAAGCTGGTTGCCTACGGCTTCGAGCTGCGATAAAGCACTGGTTAGCTCATGGCTTTGCTGTTGTAACTGTTTATAACGCTCGCTTAGCTGATCAACCAAACGTTCTCCTAAATTGACTTCACCAGCATATGGATGCTCGGTACTGCCACATAAAGCACAAGCTTGGTGCGGCACCAATTGCGAGCGATGTTCTGATAATGACATGATCTGTTGCGCATTTAACAACGCATGCTCGGCTTCTTGCAAGGCCGGTAACAGCTGCTCTCGTTGCTGACGGCGAGCATGATAATCAATTTTAGTTTGCTCTAATTGAGCGGTGGTTTCTTGATAATGTTGTTGCTTAACCGTGACCATTGATTGGTATTGCAATGCCTGAGTAACCTGCTGCTGGCTAGTCGCTAACTGCGCCAGTTGCTGCTGATGGTGTTCCAGTTGTTGCTCAAGCGCTGCGATTGCCGGCTCAGACGAAGCCAAGCCATAAGCCTGAATTTGCTGCTGGTAGCCTTGCTGATGTGCACTTAGCTGTTGCAGTTGTTGATTAAACTGCTGAAATTGCTGCTGTGTATCGGTGGCCGTGGTTTTAATGTTGGCCATTTGCTGGGCATATTGCGCAAAGTTAGTCGCCGCCTGCTGATGGTCATTAATGCCTTGCTCTAACAGCGTAATTTGGTTAACGACCCCAGAAATATGCTGTTGCTGAGCCAAGTCAATTGCTAATTTATTGAGTAACGTCGCCTGACGTTGCTGATTGGCCTCATTGCCAGTCAGTCGCCGCGTAATGGCGTGTTGCTGCTGCTCGGTGTCCGTGAGTTGCTGATGTTTTTCATGATAGATTTGCTGCAAGTTGTTCATTTCGAGCTGGCGCATCACCGCCGATTCTAACAAGGGTAATTGTTGTTCAAGGGCTACGCCTGCTTGCCCCTTGGCATTGCTTAATTGACTAACCTGTTGCGATATTTCGGTAACGTTGGTCTGCCCACTGCGTAAGGTGCCATCTAGCGCTTCTAGCTGCTCATATTGTTGGCGTTGTTGCAATTTGGTGGCATTAATTTGTTCGTCCACCGTGCGCGCGCGCTGCGCGTGCTCAACCTGTTCAATTTTTTGCGCCAGCGGCTGCTGACTCGCTAAGGTTTGCTCGGCAATAACACACTGCTCGGTTGTATCAACTAACTGCAGCTCAATCTGCTTACTTTTGGTTAAACACTGTTCCAGCCACTGCAATTGACTGGCTTGGTTGTTCATGCCCGACATCGACTCATTAATCTGACCCAGCTGAGCAATTAATTGCTGCTGCTCTTGACTCGATAACAAGGTCACTTCACCTTGACGCTCGGTCAACAACGTCAGTTGCTGCTCTTCTTCTTTAGCCCGAACAAAAGCGAGTTTAGACAGCGCTGAATACAACTTGGTCCCGGTGATCCTTTCTAATAACTCAGATCGCTCTTTCGCAGGTGCTTTTAAAAACGCGGCAAAGTCACCTTGCGCCAATAATACCGAACGACGAAATTGATCGTAATTAAGCCCAATCAACTGTTCGATGGCTGCCAGTACCTCGGTTTTTTTAGTCGCAATCACCTTATCATTTGCCAGTGCAGTCAAACTCATTTCTTGAGCTTGGATTCGGCCAGTGGCGCTATTTCGTGCGCGTTTAACCGACCATCGAGCACAAAATTGGCGTTGGTCTTCAAGCTCGAATATCACTTCACTAAAAGCACTCGCTGCGCCTCGGGTTAAAATATGACGAACATCGTTACTTTTTAACCGTTCACTCTCTTGGCTTTGACTATGGCCAATAGCCGGGCCGCGACGCGCACTGCTAAAACGGGGCATCGCGTCAAATAAACTTAAGCAAATGGCATCAAGCAAGGTACTTTTACCCGAGCCAGTATTGCCACAAATTGCAAATAAACCAGCGTCAGCCAAAATGCCACTGGCAAAATTGATATCAAAAGGGGCCGCTAAGCTCGCCAGGTTTTGACCTTTAAGACTAATAATTTTCATCGATGTTTAATGATCTTGTTGTTGATAGCTGGTTAATAATTCACTAAAAGCCTGAGTATACTTGGCCGGCGGTTTATCATTAAATTGAGCTTGATATTTGAGTGAAAAAACTTGTTCCGGTTCCAGCTGATTTAACATCTCATCGGGAAAATTGGTGTTATTTTCACTGACATTGAGATAACTGGTGGTTATTTTGACCAAACGCACCGCTTTATCGGCAATAACCTCGGCAATCTTGTCACGCAGCATGGCTTGCGGTTGCTCAAGTAATACCAGAACTTCAAGCAAGGGTTGTTGTTCAAGCGGTTGGTCTATCACCGTTAAGTCTTCTAATAGACTTAACACTTGCGACAAAGGCAATGGCGTTGCTGGCACCTTTATCAACTCGACCCGTCTTGGCACTAGCAATGGGTCAACGCGTAATAGCTCACCATCTTTAAATTCAAGCAACTTAACTTGATGCTTATAGTCAATCTCGGCCAGCGACATCGCAATGGGCGAACCACAATAATAAACAGCCTGGCCACCTAACTGCTGCGGGCGATGCAAATGCCCTAAACCAGCGTAATCATACCCCTGAGTTAGCATGTCGATTGGTAAAGCATGCTGATTACCACCTAAAATACGTCGCTCTGACATTTCGCTAATCTGGCTCGAGACCATATAAGCATGACCTAGCGCAATGCTAGCTTGAGTAGGCTGGTTTAGCTCGGTGATTTTAGCCGCCAACTGCTGATAAATTCGCTCGACTCCGGCAATTAGTTTATCAGGAACCTCATCGTCAAAGGAGCCAAGTTCAAGATCGCCTGCACGCAAAAATGGCACCGCGGCAACGCGGGCAGCGACAACGCCCTCTTTATTGGTGAGTTCAACAATCAGCTTATCAAAATCAAGCTGATTGTTTTCCAAACGCGGTAACGAACCAATTAAATGAATATCAAACGCCTTAAACAATTGGTCGGGGGCATCGAGCTTGCTTGGTGAATCATGATTGCCAGCGACCAAAACTAAGTCTAATTGCGGTAATTGCTGTTTGACCCTGGCTAAAAAACGATACAACAATTGCCAAGCCCAAGCCGGCGGATTAGCACTGTCAAAAATGTCACCGGCCACTAGTAAGGCATCAATTTTTTGTTGAACTAACTGCTCAAATAACCAATCGAGAAACTGCTGTTGCTCGAACTGACGAGAGATCCCCAGTAACTGATGACCAAGGTGCCAATCTGAGGTGTGAATAATGCGCATATCGCTCCAAGCTGCAACGGCATGACGTTGCTATTTTTTAGGTTATAAACTATGTTTAATGCAAATTATTGCACACCCTAAATTGTGATAGAAGCGGGAGACAAACACAATGCAGATGGTAAGTATTTCTCATAAACTTCTTACCAAGGTATTAACCTCATTCGTGATCTTGACCTTTTTTATCTTTATTATCCAATTGGTTTTAGGTTATTTCACTGTTCGCTATGAGATAGAGCAAGAGTTAAAACAATTGCACTCCACCATCAACTCTAGTCTTAGTCAGGCGATTTGGGAATTAAACGATAACCAGTTAGTGGCCATCGGTTACAGCTTGTCTTTAATGCCAACCATTAAAGCAATTATTATTCACGATGAAAGCGCCAAAGTCATCTATCAAGGTGGCCAATTGATCAACCAAATAAATCAAACGAACGAACAAACGCCTCGCTCACCGACAGACACTACCAGCTACGATAACGGCTCGTTATTTGGCTTTACCTCAACCCTTAGTTTTAATTTGGCCAATAATGCCCAACTCAATACCACTTATCGGGTCGGTGCTTTGAGCTTGTACTCGAGCAACACCACAGTGATCACCCGAGTTATTACCCAAGCTATCATTCCGACCGTTGGCATGATGGTGGGCATGGCATTGCTCATTTATCTCGTTAATCGACTTTTTAACCGATTATTAACCACGCCGCTAGAGAAATTAAGCCAAGATATTAGTCGCTTGGATCTCGATAAATTACACCAATCAAAATTAAATGTCTCATCAACCCAAAATGATGAACTGAGTTTATTGGCCAATTCATTTAATTTAATGTTGGTTAAACTTGAGGAGTATCAAGACCACTTAAAACAGACTCAGCAAGAACTGATCGACGCCAATTTTCAACTTGATCAGCAAAACCTATCACTGGAACAAGAAGTCACTCGAAAAACGGCAAGTTTAAGTCAAATTATCAGTGAATTAGCCCAGCAAAAAGAAGATCTAGAACAAAGCAAAGATGAATTAAAGGCCTCACTAAAGCAGTTAGAAGATACTAAAGATCAATTAGTCGAATCAGAAAAAATGGCATCTTTGGGCAGCTTGGTCGCCGGTATTGCCCATGAAATAAATACCCCAATTGGCATCGGTGTCACGGCGGTTAGTTATTTGGCTGATGCGATTAGCGAACTCGATCTCGCTGTTACCAACAAATTACTAACCAACAAACAAATGAACGAATTTCTCAAAACAGCGAAAGACAGCTCAAAGCTAGTTGTGGCCAACTTACAAAAAGCCTCTAAATTGATTCAAAGTTTCAAAGAAGTTGCGGTTGACCAAACCAGTGAAGCGTATCGTACCATCCATTTACCCGCTTATTTGCAAGAAGTAATCCAGTCATTACAACCGATATTAAGACCAACTCAGCATAAAATTATCGTCAATTGCGATGAAGTAGTCGCAATAAATTGCCAAGCAGGTTCATTGGCGCAAATATTTACCAACCTAATTTTAAATTCATTGACCCATGCTTTTGAAGGTATAAGCAAAGGCCAAATAGTGTTTAATATTTCGCAAACTAGTGATTTAATTACCATTGATTATCACGATACTGGCAACGGTATTTCCCAAAAACATTTAGATTCCTTATTTGAACCCTTTTTCACCACCAAACGAGGTCAAGGCGGCAGCGGACTAGGCACTCATATCGTCTATAATTTGGTGACTCAATCGCTTCATGGCACTATCGTTGCTGCATGCAAGCCTGACCAAGGTTTAAGTTATAGTATTCGCTTGCCACAGACTAAGCCAAAATAACCTTAGCGGCCTATCATTGTTGCGCTTAGCACTAATTTTAAATACACTCTGATTTTACTAATTTCATAGTGACTATTATGTGGTTCAAAAACCTGATTATTTATCGTTTATCCAATCCTATTGATTTAAGCCCAGAGCAACTAGAAACACGACTTGAAGAGTTTGCTTTTCATCCCTGCGGTTCTCAGGATCTAAGCAAATATGGTTGGGCCAAACCTATGGGTAAAATTGGCAGCTCATTACTGCATGTCACTAACGGCAACATCATGGTATGTGCGCGTAAAGAAGACAAGATGTTACCCGCATCAGTGATCAAAGAAGCACTCGACGAAAAAGTCGAACAAATCGAACAAGAAACAGGCCGCCCGGTTAAAAAGAAAGAAAAAGACGCAATGAAGGAAGAAATTGTTCATACCTTATTGCCGCGCGCCTTTAGTCGAATTGGTTCTACCTTTGCTTATATCGCACCGGCACAAGGGCTAATTTTCGTCAATGCCTCAAGCCATAACAAAGCCGAAGATTTACTCGCTCTGCTTAGAAAATCGATTGGCTCATTAGCGGTATTACCGGTCCAAAGTAAAAACCCGCTTGATGTCACAATGACCCAATGGCTAACCGATAACTCTGCCATTGCGCCATTTGAGTTACTTGAAGAAGCTGAGTTAAAAAGCCCACTTGAAAATGGCGCGGTGATCCGCTGCAAAAATCAAGAATTGATCTGCGATGAAATAAAAGCCCATATTGAAAACGGTATGTTTGCAGTAAAAATCGCAATGAACTATAGCCAGTCATTAAGCTTTGTATTAAATGAAGACTTAACGATTAAACGGGTAAAATTTAGCGATGTAGTTTCTGAGCAACAAGAAGATCAAGACAAAGCCGATAAAGCCGCATGTTTTGACGCTGATTTCGCCATTATGGCGGGTGAGTTTGAACATTTTATCCCCGCGTTATTTGATTTACTCGGTGGTGAAGAACGCACAGCTTAGATCAGCTATTTATCTAACAACTCAAGCCTAAGCTAGCCAAAATACGGTTGGTTTAGGCTTCGTATTCTGTATAATGTTTTCGCGTCGCACAACAAGGTGTGAGTGGAAATGAAGCTATTGCTTTTTAAAAAGAATGTAACTATCTTAGGGGTTATGCCTTAAATATTATGTCTTAACCATCTCGCCATATCATTAATTGACGGATATGTATTTCAGCATTAGACCTAAAAGACTTCATCGGCGCTGCGTGACGATAGAGTCACTTCGATCTCATCCCTAATTTTTAAATGGAAACGTTATTACCAATGCCTGATAAAATAGCTGAGCGGAAAAAACGAATTGCAACAAGCCGCAATAATGAGCAACAAGCTCCGTTATTGAAGTATCAAGGCGTGCTTGGTCATGTAATTAGCGACTTACAACAACTAAGCCACATTTCTGACGACCTTCAGCAGCAATTAGCGCCAATCCCTGAGCAATTTAAAGCATTAACAAATACTAATGACCAGCTCGATTCACTGGTTGAAGTCTTAAATTTATATCAATCTGCGGTTACTGAACTTGATAATGCACTGGGTTTAATGCACGAAAATAACGACCAGTTAATAAAAGATTACGTTGAGCAATTAACCAGTATCGCCAATGACTTCCATCTGACTCCGGCACTGCAAGGTGAGTTAGATAACATCTATTTACAGCTGACAGCTATCACATCAACAAATAGTCTTTTTGATAGTTTTCAAGAAATTATTAAGTTACTAATCTTAAATAACAAGGGTGAAAAAGAAGCGTCAAAATTCTTTTTAGAAGCCTTAAATAGCGCCCTACTCGATGTTAAAAATATTGTCGCTAACGGCTCATCATTAACGAAAGTCTCATCTCAAGATCGAAAATCATGGGACAGTGCATTAAAGTCTCGGATCAAGAAAATTTGTGTCTTGACCAAAAGCGAACTCAGCCCCGCGCCCCAGTCACCAATAATTAATGAACTGGCTCATATGTTGGCGGCGCTTAAAATAAAAGAAAAATTCGATAACAAAGAAGCGCAACAATTATTAAGTAATTTTGCACAAATGGAACAACAATTAAAAGCTGTTGAAGCCGAAGCGCAAGGTTATAAAACCAGACTCGAGCAACAAGAAGTGCTGAGCATGCAAGATAGTTTAACTAAACTACCTAATCGTGCTGCGCTTGATAAGCGATTTGAAACCGAGTTTAATCATGTCAAAAACAGTGGTATGTTGCTATGGGTCGTTGTTGCTGATCTTGATTTCTTCAAAAGAATCAATGATAGCTATGGCCATTCGGCTGGTGATAAAACCTTGCAAGTCATTTCCTCGGTGCTAAGCAGTTCGTTACGTAATAGTGAATTTGTTGCCCGATTTGGCGGTGAGGAATTTGTTATTTTAGTGCCTGAAATCAACAAAACGACCTTAAGCAATATGCTGAATCGAGTTAGAAATAAAGTTAAGTCAGTGCCGTTTAAGTTTAAAGACGATAATGTTCAAATCACCGTTTCAATGGGCGCTACCCAAGTAAAGCTGAGCGATCCTAGCGAGTTATTTGCTTTTGAGCGTGCCGATCGGGCATTATATAAGGCGAAAGCTCGAGGTAGAGACCAAATAGTTATCGATTAATAATTTATTACCGATTAGCAATATTCAACCAAAAAGCAGGAGGCTTTATGATTGTAAAAATCAGCCCCAGAGGGAGTTTAGAGCAACTATCACAACTTGAAGCAGAGCAACTAAAACAACACGCCAATAGTCATCTGTATCAACTCTTTCGCAAGTGCGCCTTAGCAGTATTGTGCTCTGGCATTCAAACGGATGACGGCCAAGAAATTTTAACCACTTACCACAGCTTCGACATTAATGTCTTAATTCGCGAGCGCGGTGTGCAACTCGAGTTAATTAACCCACCGGAACTCGCTTTTGTTGATGGTGAGATTATCACCGGTATTCAAGAACATCTATTTTCGACCCTGCGCGATATTATTTATCTCAATGATTATTTTAAGCAACCCTTGCTTACTGACAATCCTGATGGCGATTTTATCACCGACAGTGTCTTTCATGCCATGCGTAACGCCAAAACCATTACTCAAGCGATCGATCCAAATATTGTGGTGTGCTGGGGCGGTCATTCAATTAATGATACCGAGTACCAATATACCCGAGACGTTGGTTACGCATTAGGCTTGCGCAAACTTAATATTTGTACCGGCTGTGGTCCTGGCGCGATGGAAGGCCCAATGAAAGGTGCAACTATCGGCCATGCCAAGCAGCGGGTTGAACAGCGCCGCTATATTGGGCTGACCGAGCCTTCAATTATCGCAGCAGAACCGCCGAATCAACTGGTCAACGAATTAGTTATCTTGCCAGATATTGAAAAACGGCTTGAAGCCTTTGTCAGAGTTGGCCATGGCATTGTCATTTTCCCAGGCGGTGCTGGCACTGCTGAAGAGTTATTATATATCTTAGGAATTTTACTCGACCCTGCCAATGCACAACACCCATTTCCGTTAGTATTAACAGGTCCAGAGCAAAGCAGAGAATATTTTGAAGTTGTGGATCAGTTTATTGCTAATACACTGGGATCACAGGCACAGCAATTGTATCAAATTATAATCAATGACCCGCAGCAAGTCGGCCAAGTCATGAAGCAAGGACTGCAAAAGGTTCGAGATTATCGTAAACAGTCTGAAGATTCCTACCAATTCAATTGGTCATTGTCGATCCCGGTCGAATTTCAGCGTCCTTTTGAACCAACCCATGCTAATATGGCGCAATTAAACCTTAGCAGTAATCAGCAGCCCCAAGCCTTAGCTGCTAATTTACGCCGCGCTTTTTCAGGCATAGTAGCAGGCAATGTTAAATTTGACAGCATTAAAGCAATTGAACAGCTTGGTCCGTATTCTCTGAGTGGCGACCCGCAATTAATGGAAAAAATGGATGTCTTATTACAACGTTTCGTCGAGCAACAACGCATGAAATTACCCGGTACTCAATATATCCCATGTTATAAAATTATTAATAATGAATAAACCAGCAACACCTCACCTCGTCATCATTGATGCCCTAAATCTTATTCGCCGAATTGATGGGGCATTACGAGGCTTTTCGGCTCAGGCAACCCTAGATACTGCGCAACTTATCTCATTAACCAACCAAGCAGTCACTCGCTTGGCCAGAGGCCACTGCCCGAGCCACATTGTGGCTGTATTTGATGGCGACGGTAATAATTGGCGTAAAAAACACTACCCGGCTTATAAAGAAAACCGTAAACCTATGGCTGATGATTTAGCGCTGCAACTCGAGCCCATTCGCCAGCAGTGGCGTCAGTTAGGGGTCAGTTCATTACTAACTGACCATGATGAAGCCGATGATCTTATCGCCACGTTAAGTATAAAAATGCTCAATGCCGGCGGTCAGGTTACCGTGATCTCAACCGATCAAGGATTTTATCAACTGCTGCCATTGGGACTAAAAATTTGGGATCACTTTTCAAGTCAGTGGGTAGACGAAAAAACAGTCTCACAAAAGTATGGCATCAAATCAGAACAACTACTTGATTACTGGTCGATTGTTGGTCAAAGCGGCAACAAGATCCCAGGGGTGAGTGGTTTAGGCCCGAAAGCAGCGCTGAAGATATTAAGCCAATACGATAATTTAAAACTCGCCTTTGCTGCCACTCCTACCGCGACCGAAAAGCCACTGATAAAATTACAACAAAACAAAGACCAAGCACGATTAAGTTATAAACTCGTCAAGCTAAGAACTGACTTAGAGCTGGCTATAAATTTAAAAAGCATTCGATATCAGCCCGCTGGCGCCGATGTTCAAAGACCAAGCGAAGAGACTCATGAGCCGCGATAAATCACTGCTAACTTGTGTGTTTGAGCACCGTCAACATTTAAATAATACCATTGACGCCGCTATCTCGGGGCTGTCACTAGCGAGTGCCAATCAACTCAAAGCCCAAGTTTTAATCATTTCGCAATGGTTATGGGAATTATCGCCCAGCAATAGCGACCTAGTCAGTTCGTTATCCTTATATCACCCAGATAAGTACTCAGACTTATCTAATCGTGCATTTTGCAGCGCAATATTAACCAGCCGGTTATGTCACCAACTGAACTGGCATGGTCTGAGTGCCAAGGCGCTGATTAGTTGTGCGTTGACCATGGATATCGGCTTAGGTTTTACGGTGCCGGCACTGGTAAATCAACCAATTAAAGTCAATAAGTTAACTAAGCAACAGCTTCAGCATTATCGTAATCATCCGCTAACCAGTGCGAGTTACTTGCACAAATATAATATCATTAGTAAAGCTTACCTTAAGTATGTCATTGAGCATCAAGAATTATTAAACGGTCGGGGTTTCCCTAAAGGCTTACGCCATCATCAAATATCCACGCCGAGTAAAATGCTGTCTCTGGTGGCCAAATTTAGTGAGTTAATCAATCTGGGGCATCATCAGTCTGGTAGCAATTTACGCCAAATATTGAATATGTTAGCCCAAAGTGATGCCTTATATTGCCCGCAACTACTGCGCTTACTGGCGACAATTATTAATCAACCTAAACCAGCGATGATTATTACCTATAGCGGGCAACAGCAAGGCCTCGTAATCAACCAAAATCTAGAGAGCGATACTTTATCGGTGCTTGAACTGGTAAATCATGAGCAGCAAGGGCTATTTTTCGGCCAGAGTATTAACCAGGTAAAGTTGTCCGCTGTCAGCCAACTAACAACGAACAATGCGCTATATAACGAAACAATTTTTACTCAGCATTGGGCTCAAATAAGCGATGAACAGGTCGCAGATCGCAGCAGTTGTGGTTCGCGCCTAAAACCACAATCGGCGTTAGCGCAGCTGCGTAATCACCTCAGTAGCTCACCACCCGATAAACAAAAGATTGAAGATTTAATTAATCAACAAACTGAAATTGGTCAGCAATTGATTAACCAATTAAGTCAACAGCACCCAAATCGCCAATTCAATAGCAGTTTTCATGCCCTAAAAATGGCGGGGTTCGAGCAGTCCAATGCACTGATTGGCCAATTAGGTTTAGTGCAACAGTTAAATAATTATGACTTTCCTGTCCGCACTATGCTCAGTGCCAAAGTAAACTGTGTCATGGCTATTTGCCGCCTGACCACCACATTTACTAGTTGTGTTTTACCGCATCAAGCAGCAATGTTTGCCTTAATAAACCTGGCTCCACTGTATTTTGAACGGCGCGTTATCGAGATGCCAGCGCGCCCGGCAATCAAATTGGACAACCTGCTATTAAACCAAGGTTATAGCTTAATGGCATTAACGGCCACCAGCCAACAAACCAAAATTAGTGCCAGTTTAGCCCAGCATTGGGACAATCGTGCATTAACCCACAATTCATTAGCGCTGTTAGCGAATCCAGAGCCGAACTCAAACTTATACCAACAAGAAATTATCAAGATTTTCCAATTAGCGTTGTGTTTAACTCACCATATATTTCATGGCATCAGTGTCGACGCGCCCAAACTGAACCGACACGCCAAACCTTTATTTAAGCAATTGAAACTGGTTAATCAAGATATCAAACAATTGGTCGATGGCGCGCTAGAACAAGCCCCCTACTGCACGCTTTAACGAAGCCAATTACTATGGCAACACCTTATTGCTATCACGCTGCGCGACGGCTTCTTGTAATTGGGCAAGGGCTTGCTCATTGCCCTGATAACGATGTGATGCGCCGTGTTGATAGTGATAACTAAAGACGTCAAACCACAAATCTAAAATTGCGCCATTATCATTTTCACCGAAACTATTTAATACCTGCGCTGCAACTTCGGCTGTGGCCATCTGACCGTCAGCTATCGCTTTGCGTACTCGATAGCGGTCACTGTGACTTGAGGTATTGATCGATAACAGCGGTAAATTACTCAAATATGGGCTGCGTCGAAACATTTTTTTTGCTTCGCGCCAAGTGCCATCAAGCAAGATAAACAGGGGGCGCTTGTTTGCGGCGAGCTTAGGAACCTGATTAACAACTTGTTGTTCTGGATGGGCATATTCTTGCGGAAAAACCACAAAAGCTTGGTATTGAGGATCATTGATCAACGCTAGTAACGCGGGATCAACCTCGGTTCTCTGCCAGATAAACGCATGAGTATCGTCAATTAAATCGGCAATTAAGCGCCCTGTATTACTAGGTTTTAATACTTCGTCGTCCCACATTAACAACAGAAATGCCGCCTGGCTGTGACAAGTTGGACAATGTGGGCAAATACAATGCTTGCGTGAAATTCGACAGTTAGGACAACGATCAGTTTTGTAACCTCGTCCTTTAAATGGTCGGGTGCTAATACTTTCCCGATATTGATGTAAACGCTGAACCGCGTGCATAAACTACCTTAATACGACAATAAAAATCGCCGCATTATACCTATTACCCAAGCTTTTGTTTAGGAGCTACACCAACTGATTTATTAATAATCCTTTGCGTTCTTGATCATTACGTTGGGTAATCAACGCCGCTTGCAATAATAAGTCATTTTTTTGCTGCTCACTGGTCGCGCTGGCGTAGTCGGTATCTTGAATCCGCGAACGTGAAGCACTGCTATTATCACGGGTCACTTGGTAAGTACTTATCTCGCTCGCAAGGGCGTTGGTGTCTGCGCCATTACTTGTTGCTTGCTCGCCAATGGCACTTAATACCTGCTCAATCGCTGCTTGTGTTGCAGCAGGGTCGCCAGCGTCTAAACCTGCGATAAAGTTTGATTGGCCCAGCGCTTGCTCAGCAATCGCATTAATTTCGCCAGTCAGTTGGTCTAATTCACCCTGAATCGCACCATTACTGCCGAGCGGACTGCCCGATTGAATGGATAGCTCATTAGCGCGCTGCAAGCTTTGGGTTATTGAACTATATTGGGCATCTGCAACATTATTTAAATTAACTTGATCGCGCGCATTGTCCGCTAATTGGCTTAGCCCTGATATTTGCGATGACAAACGATTAGCTATCTGTAAACCAGCGGCATCATCGCTGGCTTTATTGATCTTTAAGCCAGAGCTAAGCTGCTCAGTTTTATCATCGCGTTCCTTTTGGATACGCTCAATGAAACTAAGTGAAGTTGTCGATTGATTAATAGAAATCATTTGTCGCTCCTGCCTAAAGTTTGACCACTAATATTAAAGATTTAATTAGTAACAGTACATCAGGGTAAAGTATTAGTTTAATTTCCCTCTAGTCTGTTAACAACTCAATTCCATCAAGGTAATATCATCTAATGGCACCACAGGACCACAAAATTGCTGCATCGATTGATACACCATATCAATCTCGCCCTCTTGTGCTAATAACGTCGCTATCACCCGCTCAAGCCGAAGTTGACCATATTCCTCTTGATTGCAATTCATCGCTTCAGTGACGCCATCAGAGTAACAATAAACACGGTCGCCCTCTTGCATTGACAATTCGATCGGAGGTAATAACTCTTTATTAACGATGCCCAAGGCAAAGTACGTTGATGAGACACGTTGCACTAACTCATCGTGGCGGTAAATTAAGATGTCAGGCATGCCACAACTCCAAATATGCAGTCGATTATCAACCGGCTCAATTTCAATAAATATTGCGGCTAAGAATAAATCTGCTGGTAGTTTGTCAAAGACATGGCGATTGACTTCGTTAACAATATCTTTGAGAGTTATGCCTTTTTGAGTCATCGCATAAAATGTATCTGAAATCACTGGCCCACCAATCGCGGCAGTGATGCCATGCCCCGTAAAATCTCCTAACATAATGTGCTGGCTACCATCCGGGCGATGAGCACTTAGCAGCATATCTCCCGCCGTTTGCTCAACCGGTGACTGCATAAATCGGATATTGTGCGGATTAAAATTATTAGTTGAGCGCATTTTCAAAATAATATTTTCAATCACTCGGCGTTCTTCTTCAAGTTTTTTCCTCGAGGCGACTAATTCATTTTGCAAAATCAACATGCGACTGCCGACATTGAGCCTAGCTTTTAATTCGGCACTGTCAAAGGGTTTACAGATGTAATCATTAGCCCCTGCCGCTAAGCCATTAACGACGTTTTCAGAATCATTTTTAGCCGTTAACAAAATAATATAAGGTGGACTAGCTGCCAGCTGCTCTCTGATTCTTTGGCATAAGCCTAAACCATCTAATCCTGGCATCATCCAATCAACAAGTAATAAACTAGGCGCATTACTTTGTTGTAAAATATTCCATGCGTCTTCACCGTCAACGGCCTCTACTGGTTGATAACCCCACTTTTTAGTAACGGCCATCAGCATCTTACGTGATATAAAGTCATCATCAGCTATCAGCAGCTTCATGCTAATACTCCCTCTAATTCTTGCTGCAATAAAGTATACTGACGTTTTAAATCAGCCATAATCGGCAACACTGTCGCCAATTCTCCCGCTGCGGCAGCATGCTCTAATACTCGCGCGATTTCACTAAATCGAACCGCTGATACATTAGCGGCACTGCCGGTAATTAAATGCGCTTGCTCGGTGACAGCGATTAAATTATCGTTGCCAAAATGCCTCGACAATTTAATCATCTGACATTGAATGTCGAGCTGAAAAGCGCCTAATACTTCTTTGACTAACGACTGGTCGCCTAGTAAACGGATCGACAATTTGTCCAAGTCCAAGACAATAGGATCGGACGTTGTGCAATCTGCTACCGCTAAATTTGGTTCAAAATCACCGAAATTTTGCATCTCACATACAGCATGAGGTAACCAAGTACTTAGCATTTGTGCCACTACTTTGACATTAAGTGGTTTACTCAAATAATCATTCATACCAACGGCTAAGCATTTTTCTTTATCGCCATTTAAAGCGTTAGCGGTCATCGCAATTATCGGCACTTGGCTATTAGACATCTGTGATTGCGATTGACGAATGATATTAGTCGCTTGATAGCCGTCCATTTCAGGCATTAAACAGTCCATAAACACCAAGCTATAATCCATGACCTGCAACGCCGTAATAGCTTCCTGACCGTTTGCAACAACAGTCACAGTCACCCCTAACTTTTCTAACATTTTCGTCGCGACTAATTGGTTGGTTAAATTGTCTTCTACCACCAGCACATCGACGTTAAACTTCTGGTATTGCTCAAAACTGGGGGTGATCAACGAGTGATTGATAATGCCAATATCTTGGTTAACCACCTCGACTAACGTTCGATGTAAACTCGACTGTGCTACCGGTTTGGCGATGCAACCACTAAAACCCATTGCTTGCAATTTTTGGGCATCGTTATATTGCCCAATCGAGTTAAGTAACACTAAATGAATATCGGTGAGCTTGAGCGATTGTCTTATTTGCCGACATAATTGAGTGCCATTCATCGGTGGCATGTGATAATCGAGCAAAGCTAACGTAAAAGGTTGCTGTTGCCCTGCCGCAGCTTTGAGTAAACCTAACGCTTCGTCGCCACTCGCTGCAACTTGATGTTCGACCCGCCATAACGTTAAAAGTTGAATCAGCAGCTCACGATTAGTTTGGTTATCGTCAACCACCAGTACTTTTTGATCAGTTAAATCGCCAATTAACTCAGGTAACGGCAGGGTTGCAATCGACTCTAAGCAGAGGCTAAAACCAAATGTAGCACCATGGTTTAATTCACTTTCAACCCAAATTTCACCGCCCATCAATTCCACCAGTCGTTTCGAGATAGCAAGCCCTAATCCCGTGCCACCATACTGGCGAGCGATCGAGTTATCGGCTTGCATAAATTTAGAGAATATCTTGCGCTGTTGTTCTGCTCCAATACCTATTCCGGTGTCTTTAATTTCGAACGTTAAACGCGTGCGATTATTGCTCTGAGCATCCATCGTAATAAACACGGCGACTTGACCTTCACGGGTAAACTTAACGGCGTTGCCAATTAAATTGGTAAGTATTTGGCCTATTCGGCCTGGGTCGGCCTTAAATCTCTGGTTGATCACTGGATTTGCCGGAAAAATTAACTCTAGTCCTTTTTCTTCAGCCTGAAACTGCATCGCATTGCTTAACTGCTCAAGCAGTAAACCTAAATCAAATTCAATCGGCTCTAATTCAAGCACATCGGCTTCAATTTTTGAAAAATCTAAAATATCGTTAAGAATTTCAAGTAAAGAACCCGCGCTGTGCGCAATGGTTTGCATAAATTTATATTGCTGATTATCAAGCGGGGTATCGAGTAACAAATTGCTCATGCCAATAACTCCACTAATTGGCGTTCTTATTTCATGACTCATGTTGGCTAAAAATAAAGACTTGGCAGCATTGGCTTGTTCGGCTTCTTTGGTTGCCAATACCAGTTCTTGGGTCCTTTCAGAAATTTTAAGCTCGAGTTGTTCTTTATGCTGTGACAACTTGCTGGACAATTGTTGATTGTCCAGCAAACTATTTTTTAACACGATAGCTACTTGCGCTAGATTGCCGATTTCATTTTTTTGATCGGCATAAGGAATGTCGATGCTGATTTTCCCGGCAACGATATCACTCATCGCGGTTGTCATTTGATTGAGCTGATTAACTAAGCGACGGCTAAATACAAAGTAAAGTACCGATAACATCACTCCGGTAAATAAAAAAATGAAAAAGCAGGAGGCCCATAATAACATCGTCGCACGCTGGCGAGCCTGGTTCGTTTCACGTAATGCCCGTTGACTGATTAGTTGTTGAAACTGCTTAATTGGCTCCATGATTTTACTTTTGTTTCGATCATAAATATGATCAAACATCAGGTGTTGTGCTCGCTCAAGTTCACCAGCGGCAACCGCCTCAAAAGCTTCTTTTTCAATTGAAATCAATGCATCAGAGTTGGCTTTCGCCAGTTCAATTAACTTAAGTTCATTAACTGGTGCTCGCAGTTCTCGCAAACGTTGCACCACCTTATCGCGACTTCTCGTTTGGTTTACTTCGCGCCAATAAGCCGCTAAGTGTTGTTTATCACCAAATTGCGTATAACGTCGAGCCTCTCTAGTCAATAAATCACTGGCACTTGCTAACTGATTACCCAACGCCGACAATTCAACTTGTCGGTCGTTATAATGGCGTTCGTCATCAATGCTATTCATCATAAATAGCATTAACAATATCGACATGTTGCCTAATAAAAAACAGACAATAATAGTATTTCGGGTAATTATCGATATTTTCATTTGCTTCCTCGTAATATCCTTTTACGACTTAAAACAATAATGACCACAGGCATCATGCCTATATCTAACATATAGCCAACAAGTTGCCATATAGTTGACTAAGTTACCAATAATATCTTAAGGGATTTGTGGCTTGCTGCGATAAAATCAGTCACCGATCCAAATCAGACTTTTAAATAAAAAAAACTAGCCCAGTATCCTGCCGATTAGGCCAGCCAAATAATATGCCACAGCCCACTTGCAATATCTTTGCTTGCTCAACCGAAATTCAATCTATACTCAAGGTGATAACTCAATATAACAAGAGCAATTACAGGTGAGATCATGAGTACTCTCAATGTACCCAAGCTAGTATCGGGGCTTGCACTTTCAGGCTCAGTACGTTCAAAATCAGTACGTTCAATCCCTGTGATTTCAAAGTCAGTACTTTCAATATTGCTGCTTACAATCTCGTTGCTGCTAACCCCGAGCATCACTCAGGCACAAGAATGTAATCACCGTGGGGTGTTAGATGATAAGTATTGTGATCACAACAAAGATTTAGTCGCCGACTCACCAACAGACTCTGCTCAATGGGCAGATCCAAATCCTCTGATCTTTACCTATACGCCGGTTGAAAACCCAGCGATTTATAAAGCCGCCTTTGTCGAATTTCAAAATTATTTAAGTAAATTAACCGGTAAAAAAGTAGTTTATTATACGGTGCACTCTAATGCGGCTCAAATTGAAGCGATTCGCTCGGGTCGTTTACACATTGCTGGCTTTTCAACTGGCACAACGGGTTATGCAGTTAACCTCGGTGGTTTTGTACCCTTTGTCGCCAGAGGTACCGCTGATAATTTTCATGGCTATAACTTAATTACTGTCGTTAAGAGCGCTAGCGCGATCAAAGCGATGACAGATTTAAACGGTAAAATAGTCGCTCATACATCAACATCGTCAAATTCGGGCAACTTGGCTCCCCGGGCCATTTTTCCATATCTTGGCATCACCCCAGGCCAAGATTACACCGTAAAATATTCAGGCAAACATGATAAATCAATTATGGGAGTACTCGCTGGTCACTACGATGCAGCTCCTGTCGCCTCAGATGTCTTTGAACGCATGATAAATGCCGGTCTAATTAAAGCCGATGATTTTAGGATCATTTACACCAGCCCACGTTTCCCAACGTCCGCATTTGGTTATGCTCACGATCTAAACCCTAAATTAGTTGAAAAGATTAAACTCGCTTTTACTAGCTTTCGTTTCTCGGCCCAAATGTCTGAAACTTTCGGCGGTGCTGATCGATTTTATCCCGTCACGTACCAAAAGGATTGGGCTGTTATCCGAGATATAGCCCACTCAACCGGGGTCGCTTACACTAAGAACGGCTTAAAGAAACTTGCTAAAAATGACGCGATAAAAGCCGCTAAAAAGCGTGCGAACGCACTCACTACGTCACCATGAAATTTATTTTATTAGCAGGTCGCCATTCCTCGTTTTATCAGCTGATTATTTCCTTTCACGTACTACCACCGTCATCGTCAATACTCGATTAATCTCGTAATCACCAAAGTAGTAGAGCTATTAAACGCCGCTGCAGATATACTAACAATTTTGCCTAACTTGATGTTTAAGGGACAATTTATGGCTTATCTACTACTGGCACTGACCACATTATTCTGGGCGGGAAATTTTGTGCTCGCTCGCATGTTTCACCTTGATATTCCACCAGTTACCATGGCCACGTTACGCTGGAGTTTGGCTTGGTTGTTGATTGCTCCTTTTGTTATTCCCAAAATAATCGCGCAATGGTCAGTAATCCGCCAACATTATAAAATATTACTGGCCTTATCGATTATTGGCGTCGCGAGTTTTAACACCTTAATATATTGTGGGCTTCAATTAACAACCGCCACTAATGGCACCTTGTTGCAATCTGCTATTCCAATCATGATCTTGATTTTATCGGCCACGGTGTTAAGAGAAAACATCAGTAAACGCCAATGGACTGGCGTTGGCATTTCAACCCTCGGGGTGCTCCTGCTAATCAGCAAAGGCGATTTTAGCAATTTATTGGCATTACAGATAAACGATGGCGATTTGTGGATCCTAGCAGCTGTTTTGTGCTGGGCGGTATATTCCATTTTATTACGCTGGCGCCCACAGGAAATTGATGGTTTTACCCTGTTTGGTATTACCGTTACCGTAACTGTTGTGGTGTTATGGCCGCTGGCCTTGCTGGAATTGCAAACGGCACCAGCCATTCAATTTAGTATCAGCTCGGCAGCAACAATAGGCTATATGGCGATATTCCCTTCGATTTTAGCTTATTTATTTTGGAATCGGGGCATCGCTGAGCTTGGTGCAGCTAAAGCAGGACTTTTTATTCATTTAATGCCGATGTACGGAATCATCCTTAGCGCGACCTTTCTTAATGAACGGGTGGAGTATTTTCATCTACTGGGAATTTTATTGATTTTTTCTGGTATTTACTTAGCTGTTATTACCAAAGGTTTTTTTCGCACCCTGCTAAGGCAATAACAAAAAACAGGCTAACTCGTTCGGTAAAAAAGCCCAAAAACCAGCACTTAATTGACAGGTTTTTGGGCCTTTATTGGTAAGCCACTCAATAATGTTTTGTTTGTTATTTTATGACTTCGCTAATCGATTTAGCTAAGTAGTCGACATTGTTTCGGCTAATTCCAGCAATGCTAATTCGTGATGAATCAACCATATAAATACTGTAATCATTCATTAGTCGTGCAACCTGCTCTGGTGTTATGCCCAAAAATGAAAACATGCCCGATTGACGAGTAATAAAGCTAAAGTCGCGTTCAACGCCATTGGCAATGAGTTTATCCACCAGCATTTGACGATTAAAGGCTATGCGTTCCCGCATTACCGCTAATTCGTTATGCCATTGCCCAGTTAATTCATCTGAACTCAAAATAGTATTAACTAATGCCGCGCCGTGCGCTGGCGGCATCGAGTAAATACCTCGCACAACAGCAAGTGCGACTGAAAATGAAATATCGGCCCGCACGCTATCTTTGGCTACCAGCGTAAAAGCGCCAATACGTTCACGGTACAGGCCAAAATTCTTTGAACACGAGCTGCACAGTAATACTTCAGGCAACTCATTGGCCATTAGACGTGGACCATAGGCATCGAGTTCTAAACCTTGACCAAAACCTTGATATGCCATATCAATTAACGGCGTAAAACCTTGTTGCTTGGCCAGCGCTGTAACCTGCTGCCATTGCTCTTGAGTTAAGTCCATGCCACTAGGGTTATGACAACAAGCGTGCAGTAACACAACATCACCGGGACCAACTTGTGACAATGTCGCCATCATTGCAGAAAAGTCTAACGTCTTAGTTTCATAATCGTAATATGGATAAGATGCTACTTTAACGCCAGCCGCATTGAATAAGCTCTGGTGATTAGCCCACGTTGGGTTACTGACCCAAATAGTTGCATCACTTTTACAGGCCTTAATAAACTCGGCTGCAACGCGCAGCGCCCCAGTACCGCCAGGGGTTGACAAGGTACGGCTACGGTTTTGCTCAAGAACTTGATGCTCACCGAATATAAGCGAGCTCATTTGGCGATTAAAACCAGCGTCTCCCGCGGGGCCGATATATACTTTCGATGTTTCAGTATCGGTTCTAAATTGTTCAGCGGTTTTAACACACTGCAAAATAGGAGTATGACCAGACTCATCTTTATAAACCCCAACCCCTAGGTCGACTTTATTCGGATTACTGTCTTGATTACATGCAGTGATCAAACCAAGGATCGGATCTGCGGGTAAAGCATTAAGATGTTCAAACATGATTCACTGTTACCTTATCGAAATTTTATATAATGCCAATCCCATTAATTAAGTGATCACCGGTGCTTGATCATAAATTTAATGTAATTGTTGAAATTAGGATGACGCTCAAAGTTAGTATCAAACGTTACCAATGTTTTACAATGTTAGTAACGTTCGATACTAAAGTCAATGACAATGGCGCCATCGCTATTGTAATATAATCATTTGGTTCAACTGAGTGTATGTTAAATGGCTATCAATGATGAAGTACTATTAGATCTTAATGGTTTTTTCCCTTACCAGTTTTCGATCTTGGCTCAACAAATGAGTGAGTTTATTGCCCAAATATACAAAAAATATGACTTGTCAAAAATTCAATGGCGTATTTTAGCGACCGTCGGCCAGCACAGTGAAATATCAGCGCGTGATATCTGCCTATTTACTCGACTCGATAAAATGCAAGTGAGCCGAGCCATTAGCAAACTAATGGCGTCAGGTGTGCTGTCACAACATACCAGCGATACTGACCGTCGCACCAATCGATTAAACCTCACAACTAAAGGTAAAGCTTTGTACCAAGAGATTATACCTTTAGTGCAAGCACAAGAATTACGATTGCTCGAGGGGTTAACGACGTCAGAGCGCCTGCAATTAAAAAGCTTAACCCTGAAGTTAAGTGGCTTGCTCGAACCGACGAGTAAATAAGCTTATTCAACCTGAATTTTTAGCAGGTCAAATAAAATGAATACAAATATTATTAACTTCCAGTGACGAAACTTTAGTGATTATCACGAGTTCTCTGCTCCAAGCAGAACTCAAGTACCTCCGTCCGTGGAGGCAACGTAGATAGGCGCTAAAATAGCGTTATTGGGCGTCGGCTTGTTGGTCGGGATGCGCCTTAGCAAACGCTGCAATACGCTGGCACTGCCGATCAATTTCACTCAGAATGGGGTAAGCACTCATGTCGATATGAAAGCGTTTGGCGTTAAATATTTGCGGAATTAAACACACATCAGCGAGCGATGGCAGCTCACCAAAACAAAACGTTGATTGCACAGTACGTGCGGCTAATTGCGCTTCTAATGCGGTGAACGTGGTGTTAACCCAATGCTGATACCATTGTAATTTCTTATCTTCATCAACCGCCATCTCAGCTACTAAGTACTTTAATACCCGCAGATTGTTAACCGGAGCTGTTTCACAGGCAATCGCTAATGCAAACGCTCTAATTTCGCTGCGCTGCGCGGCATTACCATAAATAAGTTGATGCGTTTGAAAATAAGCCTCATCAAGGTATTCACAAATAGCCAAAGACTGCGTCAGCTTAACGCCGTTATCATCGATCGCCGGTACTAATTGCTGAGCATTACGTTGTGTGTGTGACGCCGAGCATTGTTCACCAGTGACTAAGTTAATGGCTATTTGCTGGTAAGGTATTTGTTTTAAATTGAGCGCAATTCTAACGCGGTATGACGCGGATGAACGGCAGTAATCATATAAAATCATAGGAGCTATCTCATTGATTGAATTATAACACTTTAACAAAAACAGGTCCCGATGAAAAACACCGAGACCTGTTGATAATGACAGCTACTTAAAGGCGGAGCTTACTCGGATTTAGTGACTGTCTGATCAATTTGACCAAAAATTGATTTATTTTGTTGGTCAAACATTTCAATCTTAATTGAATCACCAAAATCCATAAACGCAGTACTCGGCTTGCCTTGTTCAATGGTTTCAATCATTCGAACTTCAGCGATACAGCTGTAACCAACCCCACCGTCTAGCACAGATTTACCCGGGCCATCATTGAGTTTGTTCGATACGGTACCAGAACCAATAATGGTGCCAGCAGCTAACGGACGGGTTTTAGCGGCGTGAGCAATTAATTCACCAAAATGGAAAGTCATGTCAATGCCAGCATCTGGCTTGCCAAACAGCTCGCCATTAAAATGAGACTGTAATGGCAATGATAACTTACCACCTTGCCATGTTTCGCCTAACTCTTGTGGCGTGACACAAACAGGACTAAAGGCACTCGATGGTTTTGACTGGAAAAAACCAAAACCTTTAGCTAATTCTCCAGGAATTAAACCTCGTAGCGAGACGTCATTTACTAACATCACCAAACGAACATAGTTCAGTGCGTCATCGGCATCGACGCCCATCGGAACATCATCGGTGATCACGGCTATTTCAGCTTCAAAATCAATGCCAAACCCTTCGCTTTGCGGCATTACAATCGGATCATGAGGCGCTAAAAATGTGTCTGAACCACCTTGATACATCAATGGTTCGGTCCAAAAAGTCGCTGGCATTTCAGCATTACGTGCTTTGCGCACTAACTCAACATGGTTAACATAAGCGCTGCCATCGGCCCATTGATATGCCCGTGGTAATGGTGAAGCACAAGCGGTTTGGTCAAATGTTTCACCGGCTATTACGCCAGACTCTAACGCTTGAGAACGAGCGTTTAACAAGGGTTCAATCGCTGCCCAGTCGTCTAATGCTGCTTGCATTGTCGGCGCAATGTCTTGCGCTGAAACCATGGTGGTTAAATCACTTTTAACCACATATAACGCGCCGTCTCGACCTGCCTTAATGCTTGCAAGTTTCATATTTTTTCTCCTGTAGAATGTGATGCACTCGGGAAATCGTCGCCATTATGTAACCAAGCAGCGTGCTGAGGGGCTTTTTTTGTTATAGCCCATTCGTCCAACATCGCTGGTGCCACACGTTTTAGTTCATCTAACATACCAGGTTTTGCCGTGTTAACCGCCAATTCAATGCGGTGACCGTTAGGATCAAAGAAGTAAATTGATTTAAAAATGGTGTGATCGGTCGGGCCAAGCACGCTTAACCCCGCCGCAATCAATTTGTCTTTGGCCGCTAATAGTTCATCCATCGTGCCAACTTCAAACGCAATATGCTGGACCCACTCCGGCGTATTAAGATCTTTGCCCATCGCTTGAGAATTAGGAATTTCAAAAAAGGCTAAGACATTGCCCTGACCTGCATCTAAAAAAACATGCATATAAGGATCAGGCTCTTTGGTCGATGGCACTTCGTTTTCTGCAATCGCCAATAAAAAATCCATATCGAGTAAATCACGATAAAAATTTACCGTGGTTTTAGCATCTTTACAACGGTAAGCGACATGATGAATTCGTTGAATATTCATGTGTTATCCCCTAGGCTGTTTTACCAATAATACCACGCTCAATTTGGTCACGTTCAATCGATTCAAACAAGGCTTTAAAGTTGCCCTCACCAAAACCGTCGTCTTTTTTACGTTGAATAAACTCAAAAAATATTGGACCCAGCAAGGTATCTGAGAATATTTGCAATAGTAGCTTGGTTTCTCCACCTTCGGTGGTGCCGTCCAGCAAAATGCCACGTGATTGTAGTTCGCCAATAGGTTCGCCATGCCCAGGCAAACGCTGATCGAGCATTTGATAATAGGTTTCTGGAGGCGCGGTCATGAACTTTATGCCCTTAGTTTTGAGACGATCCCAACAAGCGAACAAATCATCACAAGCAAAGGCAATATGCTGAATACCCTCACCGTTGTATTTCATTAAGAACTCTTCAATTTGGCCACCGCTGCCAGCTTCTTCATTAAGCGGGATACGGATTTTGCCATCGGGCGCTGTTAATGCTTTTGATAACAACCCAGTGTATTCACCTTTAATGTCGAAATAGCGAATTTCGCGGAAGTTAAACAGATCTTCATAATAGTTAGCCCAATGATCCATTCTGCCACGGTACACGTTATGCGTAAGGTGATCTAAGGTATGAAAACCACAGCCTTCTGGATTCTTGTCAACGCCATCGATCCAAATAAAGTCGATGTCATAAATTGACTTACCTTCTTCATAACGATCAATAAGGTAGAGGGTTGCACCGCCAATGCCTTTAATCGCCGGTAAGCGTAATTCCATGATGCCAGTGTCAATATGAACCGGTTGAGCGCCTTTTTCTAACGCACTGGTGTAAGCAAACTCAGCGTCTTTAACACGAAAAGCCATGCCACAAGCAGAGGCGCCATGCTCTTGTGCATAATAAGCGGCGTGGCTTTTTGGCTCATAATTAGTAATAAAGTTAATATTTCCCTGACGCCATAATTCAACGGCTTTAGAACGATGTTTGGCCACTAAGCTAAAACCCATCAGTTCAAAAACCGGCTCGAGAATACCTCGTTCCAACGCGGTAAATTCAACGAATTCAAAACCATCTAATCCCATCGGATTTTCAAATAAATCTGCCATTCCATTCTCCTAATGCTTAATTAAATTAGTAACAGACGTTACTTATGCACCCAACATTAGTATCATAAGTTACTAATGTCAAGGTTGCTTCAATAAATATCCCACAACAATAACAATCTATTTATTAGATTGAGTTAAGTCAAACATAATTCTTTTATTATATCGTCTTTTGAGTAAAGATGATCGGGTTTACGTTGACGTAAACATGTGAATTCAACAATAAATAATAAGCAGCTAAGCGGAAACCTATTACCAATATTATAAAAAACAGCGATTAATCGTTATCTACAGCAGGTAAACGGCCCGACATTAGCTAACTAAAAAATAAAAATTAAGGAAAGATTTATGTCTGATTTAACAGTGGCTGGCAGCGTGCCCGTCGATAGCGTTGCAACAGGTAAAAAACGGATCCAGTGGTCGAGCCGAATGGCGTTTATTCTGGCGGCGGCAGGTTCAGCCGTTGGCCTGGGTAATATTTGGAAATTTCCCTATATCACTGGTGAAAATGGTGGTGGCGCTTTTGTTTTAGTTTACTTAGCCTGTATTTTATTGATCGGCATTCCCGTGATGATGGCCGAAATTATGATTGGTCGCCGCGCCCAGAAAAATCCCGCAGATGCGATGGCAGCTTTAGCGCTAGAAGCCAAGGCCAGTAAGTTTTGGAAGGGTGTTGGCTGGATGGGCGTTATTACCGGTTTTTTAATTTTAAGCTTCTACACCGTGATTGCAGGCTGGGCCGTTTCTTATATTTTCACCTCAGGCAGCGGTGCTTTTACTGATATAACACCCGATCAAGCCGGTGCCATGTTTGGAGATATGTTAGCCGATCCTATTCGTTTGCTCTCTTGGAGCACTCTAGTGGTTATCATGACAATGTATATCGTGGGTCGAGGCGTTAACGCTGGTTTAGAAAAAGCCGTTAACTATTTGATGCCGGGCTTGTTGATTCTTATTTTGATCATGGTCGGTTACGCTATGAGCACAGGCCACTTCATTGAAGGTGTTGAGTTTTTGTTTGCACCTGATTTTAGCAAACTGAGCACCGAAAGCGTGTTAGTCGCGTTAGGTCATGCATTTTTCACCTTAAGCTTAGCGTCTGGCGCGATCATGACATACGGCTCTTATTTACCGAAAGACACGTCAATTGTAAAAACATCAATCGCAGTTGCGATAGTAGATACCGTGGTTGCCCTCCTCGCTGGCATGGCAATTTTCCCAATCGTGTTCGCTTACGGATTAGAGCCGGGCGCAGGTCCAGGTCTAATCTTCGTGACCTTGCCTATCGCCTTTGGTCAAATGCCTTTTGGTATCGTATTTGGCACCCTGTTCTTTGTGATGTTGTCTATCGCAGCACTAACCTCGGCAATATCTTTAATTGAACCGGCCGTTTCTTGGTTAACCGAAAAATGTAAATACTCACGCCTTAAAGCCTGTGTTACTTCGGGTTTTGTATTATGGATCTTAGGTGTCGGTACCGTGTTCTCATTTAATATCTGGGAACAACACAAAATATTCGGCAAGAACTTCTTTGAGCTTATCGACTTCTTAACCGCAAACCTAATGATGCCATTAGGCGGTTTATTAGTCGCAATTTTCTCAGCATGGGTAATCAACAGCAAAGTTGCCGAACAGGAATTAGGACTGGGCAAAGGTATATGCTTTAAGTTATGGCAATTGACCATGCGTTATCTGACTCCAATCGGGATCGTGGTGGTATTCCTTAACGCACTTGGTGTAATTTCGTTGTAATTTTAATTCAGGATAAATGACCCGTTTCCCAAACGGGTCACTTATCTCTGTATCTAACATGTTATTTTTCTAAACAATATGTCTTATAACAGTTATTAAGACTGTTCTTAACAAGAGCTACTGTAAATATATGGTTACGGAGCAAGTCTTTGAGCTTAGTTTAATTAAGCGACTAAAACTTGATTACTTTGCACGCTAAAATAACATGATACAACACGTTGAAAGCACATCTTTGGTTAATTTATAAGTTAGTTTTTTCGTTATTTAAGCTTTCAAATTCATAATGATTTAAGGGTTAACATGTCAAAGTCATCTCAATACATTTCTAAACAGTCCGATGAAAATGGTTTCATCAATTGGAGCGATCAAGAAAATAAGATCTGGTCCCAATTAATCACCCGCCAACTTGAATGCATTAAAGGCAAAGCTTGTGATGAGTACCTGCAAGGGCTCGAAAAACTGCAATTACCAATCGATCGTATTCCGCAACTTGAAGATGTCAGCAAGGTATTACGTGCCACTACAGGTTGGGAATGTGCGCCAGTATCAGCCTTGATCAGCTTCGATAAGTTTTTCGCACTGTTAGCCGATAAAAAATTTCCGGTCGCTACTTTTATTCGTAGCAGCGAAGACTTTGATTACCTGACCGAGCCAGATATTTTTCATGAGATATTTGGCCACTGTGGCATGTTAACCAACCAAGCCTTTGCTGATTTCACCCATAAATACGGCCAAATTGGCTTGCAAGCCAATAAACAAGATCGTGTTTACTTAGCTCGACTATACTGGTTTACTGTCGAATTTGGCTTGATGAAAGTTAACGAAAAAATTAAGATTTATGGCGGTGGCATCTTATCAAGTCCAGGGGAAACCCAGTATGTTTACTCGGGCCAACCACAAATAATCGAGCTCGATGTGCTCAACGTCTTTCGCACGCCGTATCGGATTGATATTATTCAACCCATTTACCACACGATCAACTCCATTGATGATCTCTTTGATATATCAAATATGGATTTATTGTCATTAGTCGAAAAAGCCAAAAAACTTGGGTTGCATCAACCGCTGTTTAAGGCAAAAAAAACGACTCAACAACCACTCGCAAGTTAAAGGATAAATAATGTCTAATTTAAGTGCACAACAATGTGAGGCCTGTCAGGCAGATGCCCCTCAAGTTTCAGATCAAGAGTTAGCCGAACTAATAAAAATGATCCCTGACTGGGTCCCTGTGGTACGCGATGGCGTTATGCAACTAGAGCGTGAATTCAAATTTAAAAAC
Organism: Gammaproteobacteria bacterium; assembly: GCA_013214945.1. Classification (NCBI taxonomy): domain Bacteria; kingdom Pseudomonadati; phylum Pseudomonadota; class Gammaproteobacteria; species Gammaproteobacteria bacterium. The sequence goes on along the minus strand of JABSRT010000022.1, from coordinate 13,732 downwards.
TTTAAACTCGCCTTAGCGTTTACCAATAAAGTTGGCGAGCTTGCTGAAGCTGAATTTCATCACCCGGGCATCTTAACTGAATGGGGCAAAGTAACAGTAACTTACTGGACTCATGCGATTAAAGGCTTACATAAAAATGACTTTATTTGCGCGGCGAAAACAGATGATTTGTTAAAAGATTAAGTGATAACACACGGTTGAAAAATTCCATTTGGAGTTTTATCAACCGTTGCTTATTAACCCAGCTTTAGATCAATATTTGTCTATATTAAGTGGATGTTTTCTATACCTTAATGAAATTGGTGAATCAAGATATCAATACCAGCAAGACGAAGACTACATGTTAAAACAAGCTCTTATCACAGAAAAGAACAACTTATCTCCCGCACAAAATCAACAGCTATCCGAAATTTTCTACCAGGTGTTTGAATCACTTGCTATCCAGCGCCTTTATGATTTAACGCCAGTCCTGGCAGCAATATTTATCTGCCACTGAAATTAAACGTGTTAATGCGCTAGATACTAACTATTAAAAACATAACCGACGAGCCGTGTTATCAAACCGAGTGAGTTGAATGCACCCAGCTCTCATTGCTAGCTAATCATAAAATTTTTGGTGCATCCATCAAGCGCATAATTTGAGTCGAACGCTTAAAACCCACTACCGACTTATTAGACAACTCCCTCAGACTGCTAAGTCGCACGTCATATTGGCGATAAACGACCAAGACATTATCCGCCCATTTACAATGCCGTTAAACTTTTTTCGCTAAATGCCCCCAAGCGCGTATAAGTATTTGAGAAATTTAAAACCTCTTTAACTGGCATAATTTCAGCGCTAGCAACGGCCAGAAAATCTCCGAGGTAGCACATCAACAATAAAAAAGTTTATCCCACACTTGCAATACGAACGAGATCGATTATCATTCGCATTGCATTGTTGTGCACATCACTCATTACACATAACTAAGGACATTGACTATGAGCTTTATCGTTGGGCTAAGAAATTTATTTTTAAAAGTACTATACCGGATCTTTCGTCCGGTAATATTTTTAATGGATCCTGAACAAGCACACTATAGCCTGAAGAAGATTGGGGTGTTTTTAGGAAGCAACCCCTTGACTAGGCAACTAACGTCATTGTTATTTAACTACGAGCACAAAAGCTTAAATATTGAAGTCGATGGCATCAAATATCGCAATCCGCTGGGTCTGTCAGCAGGGTTCGATAAAGACGGTGAGTTAACAAAAATCTATCCCGCGCTGGGGTTTGGCTTGGCTGAACTTGGGTCATTCACCGGTGAAGTGTGCCCAGGTAATCCAGGTAAACGCTTATTTAGAATGGTAAAGTCAAAATCTATTGTTGTTTGGTACGGACTAAACAATCTCGGTGCAGAGAAAATTTCAACGCGCTTAACCGATGTTAATTTTGGACAGTTACGGGTTGGTATTAACGCGGCTAAATCAAATGTATCACCCGACTTTGTCCTAGAAGAATCAATTCGTGATTACCTTAAAACGCTGACCTTGTTTAAAGATATCGGAGATTATTTCACCATAAACATTAGCTGCCCTAATACTCAAGATGGTGAACCCTTTGTTAATGAGAAAAATTTGTCTACATTGCTTAACGCGGTCAATGAGCGAATTCGCCCAATATCTAGTAAGCCTATTTATGTCAAACTCGCAGCAGATCTCACTATTGATGAAATTAATGTCATCATTGACGGTTGTATTGAGCACAAAATGGATGGTGTTGTATTAACTAACCTTGCCAAACCAGAAACAAATCAAGAACATATTGCAGCTGAATACCCCTCTAATCTTGGCGTATTACCTCAAGGTAAAGGCGCAATGAGTGGACTGCCGCTGCAACGCATTTCGACCAGCGTTATCCGTCATGTTTATCGTCGTACTCGGGGTGAATTAACTATTATCGGGGTTGGCGGCATCTTTACCGCAAAAGATGCTTACGAAAAAATAACCTCAGGAGCCAGTATTTTACATATGATCACGACATTAATTTTCGATGGTCCGCAAAATATTAGCGAAATTAACCGCGGCTTGGTTCTGTTATTAAAAGAAGATGGCTTCACCACATTAGAACAAGCGGTAGGTTCTAGAAATCCGTTACCGGCATTAGAGCTCACTACACCGGAAGAACTAACGCCATCCGAGCAACATTCTGGCGAGGTTGCCTAATATGTTTGAGCAAGTAGCAACTCACTTGCCCGTTGAGATATGCAGTGAATTTCGCCTCGCGTTAATGCGCGGGGCATGGAGCAACGGCTTAAGATTAACCGAACAGCAAAGGCGTACTTGTGAGCAAGCCCTGTTTTATCAAGAGGGTAATCAACAAGCTCAATTCCATTAATACCAAAAGCCAGTTAACCATAATGAAGTGACACCCAATAGTTAACTGGCTTTTACTTACCTTCCGATTTATGTTAAAAGTCTATTTACCCAATTATTGATACGACCATTTTCCAGCTATCCATGCTGAGTTGAATATAGTAAATTTCCTTAGTGCAACGACAGGGAGACTCCTTTTATTTATCAAAAATGATAATCAAAGTAATGATACAGCTGTCATTTCTAATCACTGTTTCAGACCTTTATTAGATTTACTTTTGCAAAACCATAAAAATAATTAAGAGCCAACGTGAAGTTTTACAAATAACGACTAAAATTCAATGTAATTAATGATGAGTGAGTTTATATGAATATACTAAGAAAATTTAGCATTCAACAACGCCTTGCTATTATGGTCGCCCTGATCATTTTGGGATTAATTCTGCAAAGTAGTAGTAACCTTTATAGTCAATATCAATCTCTGAATGGCCAACAATATGAAAAAGTTAAACAACTGGTACAAAATAGTCACAGCATATTAAATCACTTTTATCAGCTCCAGCAACAAGGGAAATTGACTGAGCAAGCGGCAAAGGAAAAGGCATTACTCGTTATTCAAGATATCCGTTATGACAAAACCAATTATTTTTGGATTAACAACGACGAACCAAGAGTAATCATGCATCCAATTAAACCCTCACTTAACGGCAAATCTGTTGCTAATGTTAAAGATCCCGATGGCGTGGCGATTTTCGTTGAAATGGTCAAAGTCGTGCGTGCAGAAGGCGAAGGCTTTGTACATTATAAATGGCCAAAACCTGGTGCCGATGCCCCGGTTGATAAAATAGCTTTTGTTAAAGGTTTTAGCCCCTGGCAGTGGATAATTGGTTCCGGGATCTATATTGATAATGTCGATGTCATCTTTAAAAAACAACGTGACTCGTTAATCATTGAAACCTTAATAGCCGCAGCCTTAACCATTCTTTTAAGTTACGTTATTGGAAAAAGTATTATTACTCCGACGAGGGCCGCGAGTGATTTAATGAAAGATATTGCTCAAGGTGATGGTGACCTTACCAAAAAACTCGACGCGAATGCCAACGACGAAGTGTCGCGGCTTTCTTATTACTTTAATTTGTTTACTGAAAAAATGCGCAGCTCGCTAATCGAAGTTTCCCAAAACTCTGCAGAAGTAAGGGCACAAGCTGATTTTTTATCTCAAACAAGTCAAACGAGTAATGATTTCATCCAGTTACAGCGTGACAATACGACTCAAGTAGCGACGGCCATGGAGCAAATGACGTCAAATATTCGAGAAGTCAGTAGCAGTGCCGACGCCGCCAATCAGGCCGCTAATCAAGCATTGATAAACACCACCGATGGCAAAGAGATTATTTCCACGACTATCGAACAAATAGAGTCCCTTTCAACTAACATTAACGAAGTAAGTCGAGTAATCAGCAACTTAGCTACTGAAACTGATAATATCGGCGCAGTACTTGATGTCATCAGAGGCATTGCAGAGCAAACCAATTTACTCGCGCTAAATGCCGCTATCGAAGCGGCAAGGGCTGGTGAACAAGGACGAGGTTTTGCGGTCGTCGCCGATGAAGTGAGAACATTAGCGAGTCGAACCGGCAAAAGTACCGATGAAATACAACAAATGATTTTGCGCTTACAGGCTGGCGCTCAAGAAGCAGTTGCCGCAGTAAATACCAGTAAAAGTATTTCCAATAGCACGGTTGAACAAGCTGCAAAAGCGGATACCTCGCTTAACGAAATAGACCGTTTAATTAGTAATATATCTGAAATGAGTAACCACATCGCACGTGCTACCGAACAACAAACCCAAGCAGCAGATGAAGTAAATTTACGAATTAATGAATTAGCTGCGATGACCGATGAGTCGGTAACAAATACTGAAAATCTCGCCACCGCCAGCCAAGAGCTCAAGAGCAGCAGTACAAAAATGTCTGCGGTGGTTGACCGTTTTAAACTATAACCCATCAATAGTCTGAGCTGGTGAATCTAGAGGATGTAATATTTCTCTAGATTCACCTTAGGTTTAATGAGCATTCCCCACCTAATTTACATTCGTTATGCTTAATATAAAGTAAATCAATAGCTCAACTCGATTACACCTTCACTATATTTAGCAATGCGTTAGTCAATTTAAAAAAGTTAATGCGCCATTAAAATTGGCAATTTTGTCTTGGCCAGCATATGGCTAGTTACCCCACCAAAGATCTGCTCATGTAAGCGGCGATGGGTAAATGCCCCAGTGATCAGTAAATCAGCAGCATGACTGTGCGCAAAACTTAAAAATGCCTCAGCGGTTGATTGTTTACTGGTATCAAATGTTAAAAACTGACTATCAATGCCGTGTCGTAACAGATATTGGACCACGTCGTTACCATTGGGATTATTATTAACCCGCTTAGCACTAGTCGCAATAATCACTTTTTGCGCAGATTTTAATAACGGTAAACTAAAAGATAACGTCCTTGCCGCTTCGGTACTCGCATTCCAACCGACAACCACGGTATTTGGATTAAATGTGGTTAGGGCTCTTGGCACTAATAATATGGGCTTACCACTGCGCATCACCGACGCTTCAAACGTCGAAGTGGACTTACCGTCTTTCGATTGCGGGATAATAATTAAGTCGGCGACTTTTCCTTTTTCAGCCACTATTTCACTGCGTAAACCACTGAGCTCGTGCCAAGCGGCGGTGGCGGTGGCAGAAAACTCGCCGCTAGCGTTATATTCAATCGATTGCGCAACACACAAATCGATAAATTTCTTTTTTAAATCAACCGATTCAGACTGAGAAAACTTTCCAGCAAAACTGGCTAATTCCCGCACCAGCTTCACCGGCAGCCCCAATTGATCATTGGGTAAAAAAGTACGCGGGTCAATCTGTGAATGTAAAACATCGAGGTGGGCATTGAAATACTTGGCAATGGCCAACCCGCCAGTTAGACGCTCAGTCACATGGCCGCTAGTTGATAGCGGCATTAAGATGAGTTTAGGTGAAATCATTTTGTTATCCTTTTCAAACTAGAAATGGCTTAGCAGGCAACACCTTATAAAAGATGCTACCCGCTAAAATTGTTTAACGAATTAACGCTAAAATGATGGGAAGTTGATTGCTTCTTGCAGATAACCTGTCGGTAGTTCCAATACCATCACATGAGACAGCGTGAGTAAAAATGTTAACGCACTGGTCGTTAATACCAAGGTTCTGGTGATTGACGCTCGAGCCTTAATCAATAAAAACAACACGAAGAAAACGCTGATTGAAAATACATAACCAATTAAAAAACAGCCAGCAACCAAACCGCATAACCAATAAACGTAATGCCACAAGCCGGTGATGCTTAAGTTGTTAACGTAACCCGCTTCGACTTCATTATCGAAATTGACCGCATCATCAACTTGGTTATTGACCAACTTGAACACGATGACGAGTGACAGCAGCAACATTAATCCACAGACCACCGCAGGGAAAACCCCACCGAGGAATGACTGCTGAAAAGCGTCGTATAAACCATAAGCGAACACAAAACTGACCGCACCAGCAAAATACACTTGAGGCTGTAAATTAGTTGCTTTTAGACGTCTTGGCTCAGTCGCTTCATGCTCTGCGCTTTCCTTGCTTTCTTTAATTGCGTGGCGTGCGGCAAAAAATATCGACAATACGATTAACGCACCAATAATTAACACACCAGGTTTTAATAAAAAGCCAATACCATCAAACTGAATCGCTTGATATAAATAGGTTTCCATTCCACCAGCCAACACAAAGCCGATTAAAAATGCCGGACGCGGCCACCCAAAGCGTTTCATTAAGACACCCAGCACCCCAATACCTAGCAAGGCCATTAAGTCGCCTAAGTCACGAGTTGCTTGGAACGCGGCAAAAAAGATAACCATTATCATAAATGGTGCCATTAAGGCGTATGGAATAGTGGTAATTTTTGCGACCCATTTAGAAATAAGTAAACAGGCACCCGCGCCAATCACATTAGCCAGCGCCAACGACCAAACGATGGTATAGGTAACATCGAGATCGGTCGTAATCATTGCCGGACCAGGTTCTAGTCCAATCAGCACCATGCCACCTAAAAACACTGCCATGCTGCCAGAGCCTGGTATGCCAAATAACAAGGTTGGAATTAAACCACCGCCCTCTTTCGCATTATTCGATGCTTCGGGTGCGATAACGCCACGGACGTCCCCTTTGCCAAACTCACTCGTATCTTTAGAGGTTTGAACCGCGTGTCCGTAGGCAATCCAGTCAACGACACTACCACCTAAACCAGGTAATGCGCCGACAATACAACCTATTACGGCACAACGAACAGCTAACCATTTGTGCTTCACTAAATCTTTAAGTCCATCGAGCCAACCTGTGCCCAAAGATGAGGCTTCGGAAATTGAACGATTTTGACGTAATAAATCAATAATTTCAGGTAACGCGAAAATGCCTAAACCAACGACCACCAATGGAATGCCATCCATTAAGTATGAATTATCAAAGGCCATGCGGTATTCACCCGTCGCAGGTGCGCCACCTAATGTGCCCAGTACCAGCCCCAAACCACAGGCGCTAAGTCCTTTGATTAAACTGTTACCAGCAAGTACCCCAACCATGCTTAGACCTAACAGCGTTAGCATAAACAATTCTGCCGAGCCAAACGCCAAAATAACTGGCCGCGCAATTAGTACAAACAGAGTTAAAATAGCGGCGCCGAATAAGCCACCAAAAAGGGACGATGCAAATGCTGCAGATAAAGCGCGGGCGGCTTGGCCTTTCTTCGACATTGGGAAACCATCAAGCACGGTTGCCTGTGAGCCACTTGAGCCCGGAATGCCCATTAAGACCGAGGTGAAAGTGTCAGACGTTGGAATAACGGCAACTAAGCCGATTAACATCGCTAACGCAGAAATCGGCTCCATACCGTATAGAAACGGTAACAGTAGCGATAAACCAGCAATGCCACCAAGCCCGGGAAAAATACCAATGATCAGGCCTAAAAACACGCCGCCACTAAGATACATTAAATGGGTCGGGGTAAGAATAGTTTGCAATGCTACTAAAAATGCATCAAGCATACTGTTCTCCTTATTAGAATAATTTAGCTCGTTAAAGCGCCAATTTTGTTACAAATATATGCCGTCAACTAATGAGAGTGAAGTTTGGTCTAAAGTCATTAACGACGGCATTGTTACTGCAGAGTTATTGCGATAAGCAATTAAAATCTTGCGTTATATTTTTCAGTTAAGAAGTTTCTAACCCAGTCTTTATCTTCATCAGAAATGCTCAACGCGGCATTTAATACCTTCATGGCGTCTTGATGAACTAATTGAGGATACTGTCCTAACACAGCTTCAGATTCTTGCTTAAAGCCTTCTTTAGAAATAACTTTTGCTGCAGCATTACGCCATGCTTCAATAATCTCTGGCGAGGTTTTACTGGGTAAGAAAATACCTTTTTGGGCGGAAAAACCTGCAATAAAGAAGGTTTTCCATACACCGTACTCTTTGCTTAAAACTAGGGACAGCCATAACTAAATAAGCATTTAACTAGGGACAGCCATAACTAAATCGTTGATAAAAATAATTTCAAGATGCTACCAAACTGTCAAAAGTAGCTCGAATCGAATACGGCCGAACGTATTGGTCTATAATTTTATCGACATAAGTTGATTGATTAGAGTTTTGTTAGAATTTAGACGTACTGGTGCCTGAGCTTATCTCATATTATCGATTTTATCGTTGTAATGGTATCGATACTCGATTGATTAGCTCGGGTGTTTACACCAGCTTCTACCGTGGTGATGTGCAAAGTCGCGCAGATGTTCAGTAGTACCCGCGAAGCTACCATATTGCCGTCTAAAATGTTTGACAGCCGTTAGCCAATCATCTTCATCAATACCTAGGGTTGTTAGTATTTGGGGCTCACCTGAATCGACATAGCTTGATTTATTAGGATCAACATGGCGGCTGCTCCAATCAACCAATTCAAAATAATCGCTATAACTAAATGGAATGGCTTGGGTGTTATCAGTGCCAGAAAACGGCAGTAAGGTCTTCGGCTGTTCAGGCACGGATATATCACTATTGTTCTTGGTTATCTGTTTTTGATGGGATTTATATTGCGCAATACGCTTTTGAATCGAGGTGAAATGACTTTCCGATAAGTTGGGGGCGACCCCTGCTCGGATAGGGTTTAAATCTACATAAGCCATGCAGCTAAGTAAGGCAATATCATCAAGCAGCGCTTGTGATTTAAAGCGGCCCTCCCAAAAACGCCCGGTACACTTATCTTCTTTATTGGCTTGCCGTGCAATGTGTTCATTGAGACATTTCATGTACCAAGATATGTCGTAAAGCCTTGCTCGCCAAAGCGCTACTAACTTTTCGACGGCCTCCAAGTGACTTGGACTAATTGTTTCCTCAGTTAAATAACGGTCAACTAACAAATGGCCATTAAACAAACGGTACCAACGTTCTATTACCTCATCCATTGTCCATGTATCAGCAGCTACTTTATCGACCTGAAGCACCAGATGATAGTGATTGCTCATTACAGCATAAGCGGCAATATTAATTGAAAAAACATCAGATAACATTGTAAAGCGCTCGACTAGCCATTGCCTGCGATGGTCAAAGTTTTTACCGCTAACCTTATCATCGCCACATAAGTAACTGCGGCGTACACAGCGGTTGATAACGTGATAAAAACTGGTGGCGGTTAAATCAATTTGAGAATGTCTTGCGCGGGTCATGGCTCACCTCAACTAGTAGAATGTAGCACTGGAGAGTATAGGCCATGACAATGAAAAGACCCCTAATATAGCTAGATTGCCTTTAAATCAATTACATAGTTATGTGTGTCCCAATAGTTTCACTTGGAGAGTATAGGCCATGACAATGAAAAGGCCCCTAATATAGCTAGATAGCCTTTAAATCAATTACATAATTATGTGTGTCCCAATAGTTCACTTCCCAATAATTCACTTAAGTGTTCTTTATAACGTTTAATATCACTATCAATACTTGGGTTTTTAATAACATCATTACTCATGAATGTTGCCAGTGGTGTCATCCCTAAAAATTGATGTGCTTTATGCATTGCGACATAAACGCCATCAACACCTACTCCGTCGAAGAACTGAGTTGGATCGGTAAATGCTTCCGCCGGGGCGTTCCAAGTAACTGACAGCATGTATTCTTTACCCTGTAATAAACCACCAGAGCCATATTTATGTGCTGAATTTTCACGCGATCGCCCATCACTTTGATACAAACGGCCATGCCCAATAGTGAAAACTTCATCAATGTATTTTTTAACGGTCCATGGCGCTCCCATCCACCAAGCCGGTGTTTGTTGAATGATGACATCAGCCCAAACCCACTTGTCTATTTCAGCGTCAACATCGTAACCTTCATCAATAACAGTTACTTGAACCTCATGACCTAAGCTCAGTAAATGTTGCTGGGCAACATTTGTCATCGTGTCATTAAGTTCACCTTTTGAATGGCCAAAACTTTTACCGCCGTTTAAAATTAATATTTTTTTCATGATTATATACCTTGTTGCAATTAAATTGATTGATCCCAAGCTGGTGCTAGACCTTCTGGGTTTACTTCTCGACTGTTCGCATCTAGCTGATCAATTTTCATTAATTGCTGGTCGCTTAACGTGATGTACTGGGCTTGTAAGTTACTGGCTAAGTTTGCTCTTTTTGTTGAAGATGGGATCACGGCATAACCTTTAGCAAGTGCCCAAGCTAAAATAACTTGGGCTGGTGTTTGCTGGTTAGTTTTCGCAATTGCTCGTATAACTGGCTCTTGCAATGCTTTGCCATAGGCAAGCGTCATATAAGAGGTCACTTTAATACCTTGCTGACCCATAAATTCTACTAACTGACGGTTTTGCAAATAAGGGCTTAATTCGATTTGATTCGTTTCAATGTTTTCAGCACCCACAACAGCGATTGCTTGTTTTAATAGGTCAATATTAAAATTAGAAACCCCTATTTTTTTAGTCAGGCCTAAGGTCTTTGCTTCAAGTAATGCCGTCATATACTCTTCAAGTTGAATCGGACTAGAAGGAGCTGGCCAGTGAATTAATGTCAAATCAACGGCATCAACATTTAATTTATTTAAGCTGTCCTTTAAACTTGGTATTAACGTTTCTTTTGATAAGTTATCAACCCAAATTTTGGTGGTTAAATAAATATCATCAGCAGCAACAGCGCTATTTTTAATCGCAATTCCTACTTCTTTTTCATTATCGTATATTTGCGCTGTATCTATCGCTCGATAACCCAATTCTAGTGCGTTCGTAACAGAGTGAATAACCGTGTCACCCTGTAATCTAAAAGTACCTAGGCCAAATGCTGGAACTGTCATAATCTATTTTCCTAAACTTTATCTATAAATGTGTCGATTGATTTGACAGGATTATAGAGCAAGCTATGATTGACAAAAAGTCACTAAAGATCAAAATACATTTGCACAAGGATCAACAATGAAAGTCACGATTAACGAACTTTATACGTTCATAAACATTGTCGATAAAGGCACAATAAGTCTGGCCTCAGAAGAGTTAGAAATCACCGTATCAGCAGCTAGCCGTTCATTATCAAGATTAGAAAAAAAATTAAACACCACGTTATTTAGGCGTAATACCCGGCGTTTAGAGCTGACTGAAGAAGGGGGAAAGTATTTATCGCGAGTGCGTAATATTTTATACGATCTTGAAGAAGCTGAAGATATGCTATTACAGCGCAAGGATATACCATCGGGTAAACTACGCATTAATGCGGCAACCCCATTTATGCTTAATGTTATTGTGCCAATAATCGATAAATACAGTAAAGCCTATCCTCATGTCGACATCGAGTTAGTGAACAATGAAAATTTAATCGATTTATTAGAGCAGCGAACAGATATTGCAATTCGGGTCGGACAATTAAAAGATTCGTCATTAAGTGCAACACCGCTAGGCTTGACCAAAATCCGTATTGTTGCCAGTCCTAAATATTTAAAAAAATACGGCACGCCCAAAAAAGTTGAAGATTTAAATGACCATTATTTATTAGGCTTTAGTGGCTTCGAAAGTTTAAACGACTGGCCTATTTACGATCAATTTAACAACTTGCTACATATTCAACCAAATATAAAAGCAGACAGTGGTGAAACATTAAGGCAGCTTGCTTTATGCGACTCGGGTATTGTTTGTTTATCAGATTTTGTTATTAGTAAAGATTTACAAGCGGGTCGTTTGGTTCAGCTATTTGTCAACTCGACATTAAACATTGAAAAACCAATTAACATTGTTTATTACCGCAATAGAGAGTTATCGAAACGAGTAAGCTCATTTATAGAGTTTATGAAGTTAGAAGTTAAATTGTAAGAGAAACAAGAAGTGAAATTATAACTTATCGACCACAAGCGGCGGCGATGATTGGCAAACACTCATCGCCCAACTCTTTAACCTTCTTTTATCACCAGCGCATCTAGCCAATCCATAAAAAGCTGAACCCGTTTTGGCACCTGTCTTCTTGAGGGATAAAGCATTGACACCGGCATGCTCTGATATACATAGTCATCTAGCACACTCACCAGTTCACCCGCTAAAATCGCTTTATCAACGCTTATTTTTGGCACTTGGATGATCCCTAAACCCGCCTCACAGGCAGTAAGGTAAGCTTCTGTGGTATTAACAGAAACTGAACTTGCCATTGCGACTTGCTGCGGATTGCCGTGTTGATCTTGATAGTCAAACGTCGCCAGTCTGCTGCCAAGCGTAGCGTTGTAGTCGATCAAAAGGTGATGTTGTAAATCTTCAAGTTTTTGTGGCATGCCATACTTTTTAATGTAGCTGGGGCTGACACAATTTAACATGCTAAATTGGGTCAGTTTACGACATATCAATGCACTATCATTAAGCTCGCCCACTCTAACCACAAAATCAACTTGCTGCTTAATTAAGTCAACTTGATAGTCATTACTGCTTAGCTTTAACGTAACGTTTGGGTATGTTTGTCGCCATTGCTCTAGGTGAGGCAAGACAAAATTACACAAAAAACGTCCGGGCATGTCCACTTTTATACTGCCCTTTATTTCATCGCCACCTTGTTGAAACTGGCTTTCGAGCAAATCTAAATCGTGCAAAATAGCTCGGCATTTAGGTAAAAACTGTTCACCGTCGTCAGTTAATGTGACACGGCGAGTACTGCGCTGAAACAAGCGCGTGCCTAGGCTTTTTTCCAGTAGCTGAACCGACTGTGACACGGCTGATTTTGGCAAACCTAATTGCTCGGCGCTTTTGGTAAAACTTCCGGTTTGCGCCACCACTAAAAAACGCTGCATCGCCTCAAATTTATTCATTAGCTCTTTTATCTGCCGTTCATTGTTCATAAAATATGAACAAACCTAACACTTTCACCATGTTTATCAACTGTAATACTTTATCTAAACTAGCCTCAATTCACCAACTACAGGAAGATAAAATGACAAAGTTAGTTCTCATTACCGGCGGCAGCCGAGGTTTAGGTAAAAACACAGCGCTGACATTAGCCGAAAAAGGCCTAGATGTAATTATCACCTATCAATCAAATTTTGATGCAGCTGAGCAAGTAGTTAAACAAATCCAGCAAATGGGGCGCAAAGCATTTGCACTGCATTTGGATCTTAGTTGCCACACTAGCTTCGCACAATTTAATCAAGATTTAGTGGCATTGCTCGACACCGAGTTTGCACGGGTTAATTTTGATTATCTGCTAAACAACGCAGGCATGGGAATCCATGCATCGTTTGAGCAGACCAGTGAAGCGCAGTTTGACGCATTAATGAATGTGCATGTAAAAGGGACTTTCTTTCTGACGCAGCAATTGCTGCCGCTGATAAAAGACGGTGGCAGCATTGTCAATATATCGACCGGATTGACCCGTTTTAGTTTACCGGGCTACTGCGCATACGCCATGATGAAAGGTGCATTAGAAGTGATGACGCGTTACTTAGCGCAAGAGCTAGGGCCGCACCAAATTCGGGTAAACACCTTGGCACCCGGTGCAATAGAAACCGACTTTGGCGGGGGTGCAGTACGTGACAATCCTGATCTAAATGCGCTTATTGCCAGTAAAACAGCGCTCGGTAGAGCTGGCTTACCCGATGACATCGGCCGCGCTATCAGTCTATTACTGTCTGAAGATGCCACTTGGATAACCGCACAACGTATTGAAGCCTCAGGCGGAATGTTTGTATAAATCGTTGATTTTTCAAACCCAGTAAATAAGTTAATTTAGATACTTTTTATCTTATTGGTTGTGTCACCGCTTATTTAGGCACAACTAATATTAAA
>JABSRT010000021.1 GCA_013214945.1 Gammaproteobacteria bacterium | reverse complement strand
TTGGTGGAGCTATGCGGGATCGAACCGCAGACCTCTTCGCTGCCAGCGAAGCGCTCTCCCAGCTGAGCTATAGCCCCGAACTAATTTTTGCTGCCTTGGTGGATGACTCCTCCCTGACAACGAGGCGCATTCTATGCACCTCGAACAAAAGAGTCAACCCCTTTTTTAAGAATTAATTCTAGCAGCTACAAATTTAACCGCTTCGGCTATTCTTTCAACGCTACGGGCTTTACCAACGAGTTTAAGGGTAATATCTAACCCTGGTGACTGGCCTGCTCCAGTAACAGCTACTCGTAACGGCATACCTACTTTACCCATGCCTACCTCTAACTCGCAAGCCGTTGCTTCTATAGCTTGTTGAATGTTTTCGGCCGTCCACTCATCTATAGCTGCTAATTTAGTAGCAACTAACTCAAGAGGTGCTAATGCCACGCCACGTAAATGCTTTTTAGCGGCGTTAGCGTCAAACTCTTCAAAGTCGACATAACAGTACTTACTTGCGGCTGCCAACTCTTTAAGAGTATTTACACGCTCGCCCATCGCACTAACAATTTCTGTTAACGCCGGACCATTAGACATATCAATGCCCTGCTCTTCCATATGCCATTGTAGATGCTTTGCTACATAGCTAGTGTCCATGGTCTTTATATAGTGGTTGTTTAACCATAATAATTTTTCAGTGTTAAAACCAGAAGCGGCTTTATTAATACCATCCAATGAGAAGTGTTCTTTCATTTCATCAATTGAGAAAACTTCTTGATCGCCATGCGACCAGCCCAAGCGTACTAAATAGTTTAATAATGCTTCAGGCAAGAAACCGTCATCACGGTATTGCATCACACCAACTGCGCCATGACGCTTAGATAACTTTTTACCATCATCACCCAAAATCATCGACACATGCGCATATTCAGGAATAGGCGCGCCTAATGCTTTAAGAATATTAATTTGGCGCGGCGTATTGTTAATATGATCTTCACCACGAACAACATGAGTAATATCCATATCCCAGTCGTCAATCACAACACAGAAGTTGTACGTTGGACTGCCATCGGTACGTTGAATGATTAAATCATCAAGTTCACTGTTCTGAGTAGTAATAGTGCCTCGAACATGATCGTCAAAAGTAACGCTGCCTTCTTGCGGCGTTCTAAAACGAATAACATGATCAACATCCGTTGGATACTCACTTAAATTACGACAACAACCGTCATAACGAGGTTTTTCACCATTAGCCATTTGCTCTTCACGCATGGCATCTAGGCGCTCACTAGGACAGTAACAACGATAAGCCTTATCTTGCTCTAATAATTGCGTAAGTAACTCTTTGTAACGATCAAAACGTTTGGTTTGATAATACGGTCCTTCATTCCATTCTAGTCCTAACCACTCCATTCCTTCCATAATCGCATCGATAGCCGCTTGCGTTGAACGCTCAATGTCGGTGTCTTCAATCCGCAAGACAAATTCGCCACCCATTTTCTGGGCATATAACCAAGAATAAAGTGCAGTACGTGCACCACCAACATGTAAATAGCCAGTAGGGCTAGGAGCAAAACGTGTTTTGATTGTCATAATCAATGATTAACCTTATGTAGAAAGCGACTGTGTCTTAATAATTGTATACACAGCAAAATAATGATGCATATTTTAACAAGATAACCAATAACTACAATCTATAAAGCCAATTCAAAAGCATAACGGTCTATTTAAAATCATCTGGTTTATCCATTTTTAGCAATATGTGACATAATTCAACCGGATATTGGCGCAATTTAATACAACAACAAGCAAAACGATTTAAAAGCAACCACTCAATCCATATCTAAAAAAAAACCATTGACTCTAAACAGAGTCTCTCTATAATACGCTCCCGAAACCAAGGGAGATTAACGCAGTTAAACAAACTTAGTTTCTATTCTAGCTAAAGAAGAAAAACATTAGTATTACTATCCCGGACGATTAGCTCAGTTGGGAGAGCATCGCCCTTACAAGGCGAGGGTCACTGGTTCGAGCCCAGTATCGTCCACCATTTTTTAGATTAAAATGTAAAACTTATCTTGTACCCCTGAGGACGATTAGCTCAGTTGGGAGAGCATCGCCCTTACAAGGCGAGGGTCACTGGTTCGAGCCCAGTATCGTCCACCATCATATTATCCCCTAGAAAACAATTAGCTCAGTTGCGATAGCATCTTCTACTCTTTACAACCCGACCGAATCACTCGTTCTAACCCAGTATCCCTGACCATCGATAATATAAACTAGCACCTCGCACTGACTTCATCGCGACGCTGTAATTCTTACTAAACAATTAATATTTTAGTAACCTCTAAAAATAACTATCCTTGTTATTAAACAATATCCAAAAATTCCTTTATCTATCTAAACCTAAAAGATTAATTTTAAATTTGGTATAATCCCTTCTTTTACCAGCGTAATATTTATTATGATCAAAGATCCTGCCATTTTAGAACGTTTAGAGAACAGCCAAGCACGTATTACCAAAGCAATTTTTCCTTTTACGACGAATCACCATGACACACTTTTTGGTGGCCAAGCATTATCTTGGATGGATGAGGCTGCTTTTATTGCTGCCACACGTTTTTGTCGTAAGCGTTTGGTGACGGTTTCATCGGATCGCATTGATTTTAAACATCCGATCCCTGGCGGCAGTTTGGTTGAGTTAGTTGGTCAAGTGGTACATGTAGGCCGCACCAGCTTAAAAGTTGAAGTGAATATTTATGTCGAAGACATGTACCATGATCACCGTGAAAAGGCGATCACTGGTACCTTTAGTTTTGTTGCAGTAGATGACGACGGTAAGCCAACACCAGTACTACCGGTATAAACTAAACTTCTGATTAGATAAAATAAGCTAATTTATGCCAAGCCCGTTACGCGATCTCCGACTAACGGGTTACTTTGTCGTTCTTGACCAAACGTTGAATTAGGACCATGACCACAAATAAATTCGACACTATTACCTAACGGCCATAACTTTTCACAAATAGAGTCAATCAATGTTTGATGGTCACCACGAGGAAAATCCGTGCGACCAATCGAACCAGCAAACAGCACGTCGCCTACCCAAGCTTTGTCTAAAGTTTTAGAGTAAAAAACGACATGGCCTGGCGTGTGCCCCGGTGTATATATCACTTGTAATACTTCATTGCCAACTGCCACCACATCCCCTTGCTCAAGCCAGCGATCTGGGGTGAAACTTTCGACAGGATCAAAACCAAACATTTGCGCTTGTTGATCTAAGGCATCAATCCAAAATTTATCTTCTTTATGCGGACCTTCAATGGTTAAGTTTAACTGTTTCGCGAGTTGAGCTGTACCGCCGGCATGATCAATATGAGCGTGAGTCAGTAATATTTTTTCAACCGTAATCTCGTGTTGTTCAATTGCATCAATGATAAGTTCAATATCACCACCGGGATCAACAACAGCGCCCCGCTGTGTTTGATCGCACCACAACACCGTACAATTTTGTGAAAAAGCCGTGACCGGAATAACTTGGTATTTCAACATCAAATTGACCTATAAAATAAAAATATTGTTAGATCCTAACATAACTTCTATGATAAGAATAAATGACTAAGACTGTTAACTGTCTAATTTATGGAACAAGGAGTTTTCCATCATCAAGGTTAACCTAGCAACAAAAAGAATAACCAGCGCGCTGTTGTTGTGTGCGAGCTATCAAGTCAATGCCCAATTGACTAATTGCCAATGGCTCAGTCATAATCAATTATCGGCACCTTTTGAATTAGCACTGACCGACGATGTTGAGTTGCTCCCCGAACATTTAATCGATGAAAATACCACCGTCAACAACATCCGCATTAATCGCTATAACGTATTTGATGAACGAAATCCTGACGAACAAAATTGGTTGTTTCGCACACTCAATTCATTGCATATCGTCACTAAAGAACAAGTCATTACTGATAACATTCTATTTAAATCTGGTGAGCTTTATACTCAAGCTACCCAACAGGAATCGGAACGTCTGCTGCGCGGTAGAAAGTATATTTACGGTGCACGAATTCGACCGCTAAGTTTATGTAACAACCAAGTGGACGTCGAAGTTACCACCCGAGATTTGTGGTCACTAACCCCATCGTTTAGCGTGTCGCGTAGTGGCGGTGAGTCTAAAACGACGATGGCGCTTAGCGATTCAAATTTCTTGGGCAGAGGCAAGCGTATTACAGTTGCCCGTACTGAAGCGGATCAACGAACCGAGTATTTAATTAGCTACAAAGATCCTAATATTATGGGAACTCGCCGCCAAATTAATCTTGAGTTTAGCGATAATAGTGATGGTTATCGTCAATTTACAAGCTTCGAATTACCCTTCTATTCACTAGCGAGTACCTACACTTATGGTGCCCAATACAATAACGAAAAACGGATCGATTCAATTTATCATGACACCGAATTAAGCAGTGAATTTGAACATAAATTACAACATTCCAGTCTTTTCTTTGGCCACTCTCGCGGCTATGAAAACAAAAAAAGTGTCCGCTGGCGCTACGGTCTATCAATAGAGCAAGATAGTTTTTTAAAAAAATCACTGCATAACCCTCTCGATATCGTGCCAAGCGACAGGAAAGCGATATACCCCTGGTTAAGTATTGAACTATTAGAAGATAACTACATTAAGCTCCAAAATTATCGTTCGATAAAACGCACCGAAGATATTAATTTAGGCCACTATGTTAGCGCATTAATTGGCTACAGTGACCAATCGCTAAGTGACGATCCAGACCAAGTCATAGTTAAGGCCGAGCTTAAAAATGCTTTTAAATTCGATCAACAACTTATCGATTTAACGGCTTCTTTTGAGGGGAATTGGCAAGGTGACAACTTTCAAGCAGATCAGCAGTTATTTCACTTTAAGAGCGATTATTATAACTTCCACTCACCAGATTGGGTATTTTTTAGCTCAATAAACATCAATTCAACCGATAAACTGCACCGAGAAAAACAACTATTTCTTGGTGGTGACACCGGATTACGTGGTTATCCATTACGCTTTCTTGAAGCTAAGCATAGTGCGGTATTATCTTTGGAAGAACGTTATTACAGTGATGTTTATTTGTATCAATTGGTGCGGGTCGGAGCAGCTGTTTATTTTGACATAGGAAAAGTATGGCAAAGCGAACAACAGGCAGCTCAAACTAATCATAGCCAATTTATCAGCGATATAGGGGTTGGTCTGCGCTTAACGCCAACCCGAGCTGATGCCAACCATATTATCCATCTAGATTTGGCCTTTCCCCTCAGTAACAACGACACAATTGATAGCATGCAATTGATAATTAAGGTCAAGCAGTCATTCTAGTTACTGGCGGTTCAGTAATTCCACCAACTCTACGCTAAGCTATTATCTCGGTTAGAGTAACCATGTTATCATCGACTTCCTTTAACTAATGAACGTGCTGCTTTGTCCATACTTACCTTATCAAACAATCAAATCGATATCTGGCTGGTGCGCCCTAGCACAATCACCGATAAACAATTGCTAACTCAATATTTCGATTTACTTAGCAGTGACGAGCAGCATAAAGTGAATCGTTACATTCGCCCTGCCGACCAGCACAGTGGATTAGTGACACGCGCTTTTATACGCTGCATATTATCGCACTACGGCGATGTTAAGCCGCAAGATTGGCAATTTGGTCGTGGATTCAACGGTAAACCTTACTTAAAAGATTCATCAGTAAGTCTCGAATTTAACCTGTCTCACGCGAATGACATGATTGTCTGCGCGGTAACAAAGTCATTTCCATTAGGCATTGATGTTGAATATACCAAACGTAATAGTGATACATATAAGTTGGCACCGCGTTATTTTTCACCCACGGAAATTGAGGCGCTACAGCAATTTGAACACGCACAGCAACCTTGGCATTTTTATGATTACTGGACCCTTAAAGAGTCTTATATTAAAGCCTGTGGCGATGGTTTAGCGATTCCACTCAACCACTTTAGTTTTGACTTAAGCAACAGAGCACAGGTTAAGCTTAGCTTTTGCGCGCAGCGAAATGACAACCCAGCACATTGGAAAAGCTGGCTGTTTGAAGCGAGTAAAGATCACCGAATGGCCCTAACGGTAAAAGCACCATGTAACCAAAATATGACCATCACGACTCGATATCTAACACCGTTAGCACAAACAGATTTAGTTGAGATCCCGCTTTAATTTTCGCCAAGGTAAACCGTGTGCCCCCAAAGCGCCACAGACTGCAGCCGACAAAAATACCACCATTGACATCGCGGTTAATTGACCGCGATCGCCCAAGCTTCCAATAAATGTGCCACTAATCACGCAGGCAACGATAAAACCGTGTAACGCCCGATGATGTGTCACCATCAGGCGAACCGTCAAACCACCAAGCCACATCGAACCACACAACGTCGCCAGCCCCATTACTTGCCAAATTATGCCTTGGTACTGTGACCACAATTGATGTTCATTACCCGCAATTCCACTATAGGCCGCTATTAGTATAAAAATGAGCTGATTAACCAACAGGATAATAAGCGTGGTTATGCAACCCAATATAAGCACAGAAATTTTTATCATGCGGATCCCCTACTAATAACGATGATCTAATCATAAAATAGATTCGTGAATGGTTCTAAGATCTGGATCAAGCAGCGGGTAATATAATAGATAGGTATCAGCGGCATAGAGCCGCTGCATCAGTAAGAACGTTGGTTTATAAAAATGATTAAGGTAATTGAAAGGCTTTATTTAATTTCGCGTAAGCATCATTTAGCAGCTGAGCCATATCCATATAACTCGCCTTAGACGTGACCGGTTTAACATACATACCGGCGTTAACCATCTGGGTGCGAATTTCGCTGCACCAGTTAATCAAGTTATGAGACAACGGTTGTTGAGATCTATGCCCCAACCAAATAAGACCTTGATAAGGCATGCTAACAATGAGTAATGACATCGCTAAAGCACGCGGGATCACATCAGCGCCAAAGTAAGTAAACTGAGCGACGAAAGAAAGGCAAGCAATTGCTGGCGCGGTTTTTTGCACTAATAGACATAGAGTGATAATTTTCGGCTCTTTAAAAATGACACTAAGCTCACCTTTAATCGGCCACAGTTTTTGATATTTACGCCCAAGAGCAATTAACTTAACTAATTCAGTCATTATGTATCCTCAACGGGTAAAAACTATACGATATGCTAAAAAAATGAGCTTTTGTGATGCCAACGTCATAATTTTACGGCTAGCGCCTATATCAAACCCAAAACAATTAGTATAATTGTACTATATCTGTTTTAAGCGCGACAATTCATTTTTTTCACTTTTAATAAGATTAACTGGTAACTTCTAGTAATTCCAATCTTCATTAATTTTAGTCCTAATAACGTGTAATAGTTCACGCGATAGCACTTTTATTAATTATGATTGCATACAACACAATTTGGTAGCATAAATGACAAACTCACTTGTTTTCGTTCTAAACTGCGGTAGTTCTTCGCTGAAATTCGCATTAGTTGATAGCAAAACTGAACAACAAATCCTTTCTGGCTTAGCTGATTCATTAGGCTCAGACAGCCCTTTTATTAAAATTAAATATAATGGCAACAAAGAGACTATTAAATTAGGCGCCGGTGCTATGCACCAAAGTGCGATTGATACCTTAGTGGCTCAGTTGAAAGAATACGGTTTAGACGATCGCATTGTGGCGGTTGGTCATCGTGTCGTACACGGTGGTGAGAAGTTTAAAACATCAGCGTTAATTAACCCTGAAATTATCGCAGAGATAGAACAAGTTTCGCAGTTGGCGCCATTGCATAACCCTGCCAATATTGTCGGTATTAATGCGGCTATTCTTGCATTTCCAACGTTGCCACAAGTTGCAGTATTTGACACCGCGTATCACCAAACTATTCCTGCTCATGCTTATTTATATGCGCTACCTTATGAGTTATATAAGAAGAACGGCATCCGTCGCTACGGCTTTCATGGTACTAGCCATTTCTACATTAGCGGTCAAGCTGCAAAAATGCTTAACAAGCCAGTTAATCAAACCAATATTATTTGTGCCCACCTTGGTAACGGCGCTAGTGTTACAGCCATTGCAAATGGCCTAAGTGTCGATACCAGCATGGGCTTTACCCCACTTGAAGGTTTGGTGATGGGCACACGTTGTGGCGACCTTGATCCTGCAATTAATAACTACTTGATCGAACAATTGAACTATGATCAAAGCCAAGTTACCGAGTTATTTAACAAGAAAAGTGGCCTACTAGGTATCTCTGAGCTATCTAACGATTGTCGTTTAATCGAAGAAGCAGCAGAACAAGGTCATGCAGGCGCGCAACTGGCCCTTGATATTTTCTGTTATCGGTTAGCTAAATATATCGCATCTTATACCGTACCATTAGGTGAGCTAGACGCTGTCGTCTTTACTGGTGGCATTGGTGAGAATTCAGACGTAATTCGCGCCAAAGTTTTATCATTACTTAAGATCTTTGGCTTTACAGTCGACAAACAAGCAAATCTTGATGCTCGTTTTGGTAATGCTGGGTTTATCAATGGTCCAACAGGCCCGAAAGCCATCGTTATTCCAACCGATGAAGAACTGGTTATCGCTCAAGATGCTATCAGCTTAATCGCAACGTTGGAGCAATAATCATGGCAAGAACTATTATGTTAGTCCCAGTCTGTTCAGGTGTTGGTTTAACCTCTGTTAGTCTCGGATTAGTCCATGCGCTGGAACGCCATGGCGTTAAGGTAAACTTTTTTAAACCAGTAGCACAACCGAGCGACAATGGCTGCGAACGCTCTACCGCTATTATTGGTAAAAACCCTAATATTAAACCGCCACAGCCTTTTAGCTCGGCCTACGTTGCTGGTTTAATGAGTAACGATCAAGCAGATACCTTGCTTGAAGAAATTGTCGAACGGGCAAACAAAGCTCTGCTCAATAATGATATTTTAATTATTGAAGGCCTAGTGCCGAGCCGAAAGCACCAGTTTTCGAGCAGCCTTAACAATGATATTGCGCGTGCGTTAGACGCTGAAGTTGTTTTTGTTACTTCACCTGGTAGCGACAATGCAATTCAACAAAAAGAACGAATCGAAATTGCATGCCAAAGCTTTGGCGGCACCGACTCAGAACGAATTTTGGGTTGTATCGTAAATCAAATCAATGCACCGATTGATGCCAATGGCGTGATTCGACCTGATTTAGCCGGCACAAAAAGCAACAATCAGCAAAAACAAATGGAAGTATTCCAGTTGTTTGGTCGCAGCCCAATTCGCGTTTTAGGTTATGTGCCATGGAATGAGAATATCATCGCGCCACGCGTGATTGATTTATGTCGACACCTTGATGCTAAGGTATTAAACGAGGGTGAAATACATACCCGACGTTTACGCAGTACCAGTTTCTGCGCACGCAGTATTCCTAACATGGTTGAGAATTTTGTCGCGGACAAATTATTGGTCGCCTCAGGTGACCGCTCTGATGTTATTGTCTCTGCATGTTTAGCCGCAATGAATGGCGTCAAGGTTGGTGCTTTACTACTCACCAATGATTATGAGCCAGAAGCCGCTGTAATGGCGTTATGTCAACAAGCAATGGCGACTGGTTTACCCATTTTGTTAGTTGAAACCAACACATGGCAAACTTCAATCAACTTACAAAACTTTAATCACGAAGTTCCAGTTGATGACGACGAGCGTATTCTTCAAGTGCAAGAATTTATGGCCAGTCATATTGATAAGCACTGGATTAGTACTCTAACTCAAGTGTCTAGTCGGCAACGCCGCTTGTCTCCTGCCGCTTTCCGTTATCAATTAACTGAAATGGCGCGCCGAGCTAAAAAGACAGTTGTACTGCCTGAAGGTGAAGAACCACGTACTATTAAAGCCGCCACAATTTGTGCTCAGCGTAATATTGCTAACTGTATTTTATTGGGCAACGCTGAAACAATTTCATTAATTGCTAAGCAGCAAGGTGTAGAAATTGGTAGTGGTGTTACTATTGTTGATCCACAATCAGTACGCGAGCGTTACATTGAGCCTATGGTTAAGCTACGTGAACACAAAGGCCTAACCAGCGTCGTCGCCCGTGAACAGCTTAAAGACAATGTAGTATTAGCGTCAATGATGCTAGCGCAAAATGAAGTCGATGGGCTAGTTTCCGGCGCCATTCACACCACAGCCAACACGATACGTCCGCCGTTGCAGTTGGTTAAAACAGCCCCAGGCTCAAGTTTAGTTTCATCAATCTTCTTTATGCTGTTACCAGAACAAGTTTATGTTTATGGTGACTGTGCGATCAATCCAGATCCTACCGCTGAGCAACTAGCAGAGATTGCAATTCAATCGGCTGATTCAGCCCTAGCCTTTGGCATTCAACCTAAAGTGGCCATGATCAGTTACTCAACGGGTACTTCTGGTACCGGTTCTGATGTTGAAAAAGTACGTGAAGCGACCAAAATCGCAAAAGAGCGTCGTCCCGATTTAATTATTGACGGACCTCTGCAGTACGATGCTGCAGTGATGAAAAATGTCGCTGCGTCAAAAGCACCGAACAGCCCAGTGGCCGGTGAAGCGAATGTATTTATTTTCCCAGATTTAAATACCGGTAATACTACCTACAAAGCTGTGCAACGAAGTGCCGATCTAATCAGTATTGGTCCAATGCTGCAAGGCATGCGTAAGCCGGTAAATGATCTCTCTAGAGGTGCATTAGTAGATGATATTGTTTACACTATTGCTTTAACCGCAATTCAAAGTAAACAAGCCGAGCAAAATGCAAACTAATAAATACCTAAAAATATTACGTAAAGGCCTCATTGTGGCGCTCGCTATTGGCGTCACAGCTTGTGGCGATAAAGAATCAATCATGTTACCTGAGCAAGTTGCCAAGGAATTTGTTGATGCGGTCTACAATCAAAAAGACATCAAAACGATTAAGTCGCATTCGACTAAGAAAATTGCCGATATCGTTGGCCATTATCGCAGCATAAAAATGATCCAGCGTCATGTCATGGACTTGTCACTGAATAAAGCAACGATTGAGGTGTCAGATGTTGGCGGCGATTTCTTTCGCAAGACCCGCAAGGATCTAACGGTTGAATTGCACATTCGTGGCAAGGTTAATGGTGGCATTGTCGCCGATGATCGTTTTTTATTAATGACTCATCAAGATGGCCGCTGGAAAGTTAAGCGGATATCTAAGTCTTAAAAAAATCGCTAATTACAGCGTAATAAAAAGCCCAATCAATGAAAATTGATTGGGCTTTTTTGTTGTACTAGCTGCAACTTACTGTATCGCGACAGCTAACACGCATTTTCTTTATTACTTAAGGGGCACAAGCTTTTACTACGTCATCATTAGTAACTGTGATTCTACTAGTGACAGTCTCAGTCATTGAATCAACAAAACCAGTCGCGGCAAAACTAGCTACCTGTGCTTGCATTTCCATAGTGGCTAGTAGTGCAAAACCCAAATCCTCAGTAATACCAGTTTGTTCACGCGAGTCACCTAATGAACTGTGATGTCCTTTGGTAAAACGCACGACTCCAGACGTTGCACCAGTGGTCATACTATCAACACAATCCAACCCTAAACTAGCAATCAATGGTTCAGTACCTGACAGCAGGAATGGGATAGGCAATGGGTCTAAGTTAGGCAATGGCAGTTGTAAAACGCGATTTGGTAATGTTTGATCAGACAAATTATCAGCCCCATCCCCCACAATTTCAATGACCTGAACCGGTATTTCTGATGCCGCTAATGCCGCGCCATAGTTAATTGGGTCAATGGAGTCAACCGCGGTTTGAATTGCAAAAGCAAATGATGGTATGAACTTGCCGTACTCTGCCCGTACAACGTCATTATAATCCGACGTACCTTCAGCATGGCCTTGGGTATTAGCAGCATCAACCAATTCTTGGAAGTCATCGGTAGCGACAATGGTGTTAAACAATACTGGTGAAAAAGCTGATGAGCCAGCAAATGAGCCCGCCAATCCTCCTGCTGGTGCGACTAAAGCAGCATTCGTAAGCGCAAAATAATTAGGTACAGCTAGCAGCTCTTTCGTCGCAGGATTAAACAAACCTGAGTTGGCGTAAGTGGCCACGCTCGTGCCAACAATCCCCCCTAAGCTCAATCCTTGAATACTAACTTTTGTAGCATCTAAGGTATCAGATATACCTGCTATATCAGGCATTGAGTTCAGTGCTAAACGCAGTGCAAGGTTGTCTAAAATAGCTTGACGGAAATTATCGCGCACTGTTAACGGACTGCCAACATTAATGAAAGCTAAAGTATCGCCGTCAGTAAATGCTGTTGGTTGACCGATTAATGAACCATAGGCGACATTAGTGGCAGTTACAAGGTAACCTCCTGTACTACCAGCACCGAAACCAAACGAGCGCTCACCGTGTAAAGGCATATCAATCGCAATTGTCGCAATTCCCGCAGCAGCGTAGGCATTAGCATAGGCTAACGTTGACTCTTTGCCTCCTCCTAAACCATGCATGGCAATAACAACTGGCCAACCGGCGTCTGGCTTGGTGCCAATTTTAGGGATCGTAATTTGAACTGGAATATCTTCAATACTCTGTACAGCGGGCACGGGGTTAAAGCGTGTTAAGTGTCTGGCTGTATCAGTGACCATCATTGCTTGTGCAACCGGACTTTCACTTGCCGCTTGCCAACGGCCATTAATTAATGCGACAGTCTCGTTTTCATCATTGAGGCCTAGACAAGCACTTTTCGAACATTCACCGTAAAATGGTACAGTTAAGCTCGCAGTATAATAGTCGACGGCGGCAATAGAAATTGATGGTGCAGGTGAAGTACCGATTTCTGGAGCTGCCGAAATGCTCGGTTTGTATGATGTATATGATGGAGAAGCTAGTGGATTTACCATCAAGAACTTCGTTGTTTCAAACACGTCAACGACCGATTGAGTGGTGAAAGCGGCGGTATAAATGATGCTATCTTGGTCTAAATCACTTGCAGCAACGGCGCCAGCTTCATAAGAATTGATTATAGATTGCAAACCAAGTTGCGATGGCAAAGGTAATGGCATGGTTGTTATATCTGTTCGCACGGTTTCATAAGTAGACGAACCGCGTAACGCGTTACCTTCGCTGTCTTCTATATTATTAGTTAATACTAATAAATAACCTTGCGAAGCTTTGAAAGGTTTCATTGGCATAATAACTATCTTCTTGTCACTAGGCGCAGCAATAAAGTCGCCCGTTTGACCATACTCTAACTCTTGTACAATATCACCACACAAGTGAAGAGAAGCAACTGTATTACAATCTGCAACCGGTGATAAAAGGCCGCCTAAGTTGACTTCAAATAAACGGACGGCTCCAGCTTGTGCAAAGGCTGCAGGAGCAAGAGTAACACCAGCAGCACCCATAGCAACATCAACCGAAAAAGCCGAAGTGGTTGACCACCCATCTAACGCGCCAAGTGCAATGCTCGGGTCGGTATAATCAGGAGCAGCTAACGCTACACCAGTAGCATCTTTCTCACCAGGTAAAAACAACGTACCGTCTGTAGTATCTTTAAACAGTAAGTCATTTGGTACTGATAGGTTTCCCCCAGATGGATCAAATATAATCCGTGAAGCAGGCTGTTGCACACCCCCTGCGTCCTCTACTTGCTGCTTAATTTCGGCGATTGATTCATCACCGCTACAGCCCGCTAAACCAAGGACACTGGCAATAGAAACACTCAGTAGTAATTTTTTCATACATTTCCCTATTTACTTTAATTATTATTGTTTAATCTCGTGTCAAGCTTGATAGAATAGCCCTTATATCGAGTGGTATCTTTATGAAATATGTACAGATAGTATTCAACTTAACCTAAAGAATCTGATTAATCTATCAATTTTGAAGGTTTTACAGCTCTCAAAGATATTGTTTTTTAATAGATATTTAAATAACTTATTGAAAGTTGAGTTATATTTAGACAAAAAGCTCTAATCTTTTTTTATTAGGACATTCCATGTTAAACCTTTCAATTAAAGCAAATGCACTAAAATCTAAGGTGATATTAGTAACGGGTGCAGGAGACGGCATTGGGCGTCAAGCAGCGTTGTCATATGCTGAGCAAGGCGCCACCGTCATCTTGCTCGGTAAGACAGTCAGTAAGTTAGAAAGTGTGTACGATCAAATAGTCGCAGCGGGTCACCCTGAGCCTGCAATAGTACCGCTAGATCTTAAAGGTGCTACCGAACAACATTATATCGACATGACCGATACCATCGAACAGCAATTTAAGCGTTTAGATGGTGTTTTGCATAATGCCGCGATATTAACCGTGTTATCGCCTTTTGAGCAAATAGAACAAAGCAGTTTTGACGATGTCATGAAGGTAAATGTAACTGCCGCGTTTACGATGACCAAAGCACTACTACCGCTACTGAAAAAATCAGTTCACAGCTCTGTTATCTTTACCACGAGCAGCGTGGGTCGAAAAGGTCGTGCTTACTGGGGCGCCTACGCCATTTCTAAATTTGCAACAGAAGGCATGATGCAAACCTTGGCCGATGAATTAGAAAACACCCCAGTGCGAGTTAACTGTATCAACCCAGGTGCGACCAGCACCCAAATGCGCGCACGGGCTTTCCCAGGCGAGAACGCCAGCTTACTTAAATCGCCACGTGATATTATGGCACCATATTTGTTTTTAATGGCCGATGAAAGCGCCAAGGTAACGGGTGAGTCAATCGACGCCCAACCGAAATAAATACTCAATGACAATTCAATAACGGCTCAATGACTATTTTACACCAACAGGCGCAAGTTCAGGACAGGGTTAGAACAGAGACAAATTTTCTGGTCCCTTGTCCTCAGCCTGTTGTTTTCTGGCTTTATCACGCACCTGACGACGACGTCGCAGCTGACATAATTTAAGCACCTTGCTTTTGGTCGAATCATTTAACTGATGCCAATGAAAACGCTCCTCACGGCTACGCATACAGCCTTGACAATACCCACGATTGTTGACCTCGCACACTTTGATGCAAGGGTTTTCAATATCAAATAACTGTAATTGATCATTTATCGCGGTTGTCATTATCAAACCATTATTTTAAAGGCGTCATTTTAAAGCCATTAATTATTATACCAATCCGGATTAATGACCGTATCCGTAACACGCCAAAAATGCGGTTATTTTAACCAAGCTACTCAACTTAACTCAATAACACCAGCGTTAATCACAATTTTAGCCATTGGCCTAATCATTACTAAAATTGTCGTTGGCATGATGACCGCTTTGACCTAAGATGCTAGGGTCATTTAAGTCATTAATTAATAGGTAAGAGCAACAGTGGAAAGAGTATATCGTTTAACCGTGTCGTGCCCAGACAGTATAGGTATTGTGGCAAAAGTAAGTCAGTTTATTGCCCAACATCAGGGTTCGATTTTAGAGGCCAATCATCACACTGAGAAAGATCAGAATTGGTTTTTTATGCGCAACGAAATCACCGCCAGTTCACTGCCTTTTGGACTCGAACAATTTAAGCAAAAATTTGCCCCGCTAGCGCAAGAGCTATCAATGCAATGGAAAATCACCGACAGCGCTATCGCTCACCGCATGGTGTTGATGTGTAGTAAGCAATCACATTGTCTTTCTGATATTTTAAACCGTTGGCACAGTGGTGACTTAGTTTGCGATATTCCCTGTGTTATTTCTAATCATGACGATCTACGTCAACTTGTCGAGTGGTATGGCATTCCTTTTTTCCATGTGCCAATGACCAAAGATAAGCAGGCTCATTTTGATAAAGTGAGTGAGATTATCGACCAGCATAATGCCGATACCATCGTACTTGCGCGTTATATGCAAATAATACCGGAATCGGTCTGTCATAAATACCAAGATCGAATTATCAATATTCATCACAGCTTTTTACCTTCATTCGCCGGTGCTAAGCCTTACCACCAAGCCTTTGAGCGTGGCGTAAAACTGATTGGCGCAACCTGTCATTATGTAACGCAACATCTAGATGCCGGCCCAATCATCGAACAAGACGTTGCACGGATCAGTCACCGCACCCAACCTGAAGACATGGTAAGATTGGGTAAAGATGTTGAAAAACTCGTGTTAGCCCGTGGCCTGCACCTTCATATTGAAGACAGAATATTAATTCACGGTAACAAAACCGTTATTTTAGACTAAAAGCAGGTAACCATGAACAGCCACAATTATGACGTAAGCCCGATTGCCGCATTTAATGACAACTACATTTGGCTAATTACCCGCCCCGACAGCAATCAGTGTGTTGTTGTTGATCCCGGTGATGCCAACGTAGTGATTGCGCAATTGGCAACGCGTCAACTAGAATTGGCGGCTGTTCTGGTGACCCATCATCATCAAGATCATATCGGCGGTATCGCGCAATTACGAAGCCATGCAGCCTTAAACAAGCAACCGTTTACGGTCTACGGCCCCAAAATTGAAGCGCAATCAGTAACCGATATCGCGCTAGAACAAGGTGATATTGCTTACATTGAGGCGTTGGGGCTAACTCTTAAAGTACTTGACCTGCCCGGTCATACTTTAGGCCACATTGCCTTTTATGATCAAGACAGTCTATTTTGTGGTGATACCTTATTTGCTGGCGGCTGTGGTCGTTTATTTGAAGGCTCGCCGCAACAGATGGCTCAGTCACTGCAAAAGTTAGCCGAGCTGCCCGGCGCAACCAAAGTATACTGCGCCCATGAATACACGTTAAGTAATCTTGATTTTGCGCAGGCTGTAGAGCCGACCAATGAAACGATTTCGGCGCGCATTGCTTACTGCCAGCAACAACGCCTGCTTAAGCAGCCTACCGTGCCCTCAACCATCGAGCAAGAACGTGCGACCAATCCCTTTTTACGTACCAAAGAAGCGACGGTTATTGCCAGTATTGTAATTCGTTCATCGACAAAACCCATCCCCAACTCCGTTGAGACTTTTGCCCAACTGCGGCAATGGAAAGACAACTTTTAGTTAGTAACCGGCCTAAAGCAACCCTCAATCTGGGTTAATTTATACTCACTTCGATTGAATTTAACGGAACTAGCCAGTAAGATGCCCAATGGTTTACCGTCAACAGTTGAGAGAAGTAGAAGTGAATTTAGCTAGATTTCAAGCACTAAAAGCAGATTTTTTGTTATTAACAACCGCCATTGCCTGGGGTTTAACCTTTTTAATGGTGCAAGACGCCATTGCAGATGTCCCGGTATATGCCTTCTTATTTTGGCGATTTTTTATATCCACCTTATTAATGGCAGTGATTGCTTATAAATATTTGCCGGCGATAGACCTTGTGGCCGTTCGTTATGGGGTTATTTTAGGCACGGTACTATTTGCGGGTTTTGCGACTCAAACCTTCGGTCTGCTCTCGGTAAAAAGCTCTATCGTTGCCTTTATCACTGGCTTCAATGTCATTTTGGTGCCATTTTTAGCTTATATGCTGTTTAAACAGCACATCAGTAAAAAGATTATCATTAGTACACTGGTCGCCCTAGCCGGGTTGTACTTCCTAACCATGAGCGGTACCCTTAGTTTTGGCTTTGGCGAAATACTGGTCTTAATTTGCGCCTTGATGTTTGCCTTACATATTGTACTAACCGGGCAATTTTCCAGTAAAGCCAATGTTTTTATCGTGGTGTTATTTCAATTTATTACGGTAACAGTCCTGTCATTGGTCTTTTCACTGGGCCTAGAACCTGCGACCTTCGATTTAAACTTTGATTACACTTTTGTCAAAGCAGTATTGATTACAGCTGTTTTTGCGACTGTTTATGCATTTTTAGTGCAAACATACATGCAGCAGTACACCACAGCGACCAAAACCGCGATAATTTTTACCATGGAACCCGTCAGCGCCGCTTTTTTTGGGGTCTATGTCGGCAACGAAATTTTAACCGGCAATCAGCTGTGGGGCGCGGCATTAATTATTGGTGCGACTTTGCTCAGCGAGATAAAGTTAAGCAGTAAAGGAAAGCTGGGGCTAATGTTTAAACGAAATAAGAAAAAGTGTGCTGAAGGTTAATACTTTTAGTCGCTGCAACGCTTAGCACAGTTACGCACAATCACTGAGGTTGTGCGTAAGCGTGCGTAGAGTTGCCTTGTTACGCTTAGCTTATCAAGGCTAGTCGAAGTTCCTCAGCGGTTGCCACTGCACTTAACCAACGCTGGCTCGCCAATAATTGCACGCGATCATGCTGCGCTGTTGGCAACATTTGACGTAACCGAGCCGCCGATTGGTTACGCTCGACTAAAGATACTAACTGATTAAACTCGCGCTCTAAGTAAGCTAAAACTTCAATGGTACCTTGTGGCTTATTGCACACTAAAACCATGTCGCAGCCGGCCGTTAGCGCCGCGTGGGTTCGTTGCTCAAAATTACCGGCAACAGTCGCGCCTTCCATACCAAGGTCATCACTGAAAATTACCCCATCGAACTTAAGCTGCTGCCGCAGTACTTGCTGGATCCAAAATGGCGAGAACCCTGCTGGTTTGTCGTCAAATGCCGGATAGATAACATGAGCTGGCATTAACGCATTCAGTTTTTGTTGACCGATCAAGTTCTTGAAAATTGACATATCTAAGCTTTCTATTGCAGCCTGAGAGCGCTCGTCAACCGGAATTGCAATGTGTGAATCTGCCGCGACACTGCCATGACCCGGAAAGTGTTTTCCGGTACATTTCATTCCCGCTTGCGCCATGCCCTCGATAAAACTCTGCCCTAGCGCGATTACTTGCGCTGGCTCACTTGAAAAGGCACGATCACCGATCACACTTGAACAACCATCAACATCTAGTACCGGTGCAAAGCTGATATCAATGTCGAGACTTAACAATTCGCTCGCCATTAACCAGCCTAATTCCACCGCATCGACTTTTGCTTGCACTAGATCGCCCTGCGCATGTTTTAAAATGCTCGCCATTGCCGGAATGTGGGTAAACCCTTGTTTAAAGCGCTGAACTCGGCCGCCTTCATGATCAACCGCAATGATAAATTGCTCACCGGTAATCTCACGAATCGCTATTATTAGCTGGCTTAGTTGATCTAAATTATCGAAATTTCGACTAAATAAAATAGCGCCGCCCACTAAAGGACTAGCGAGCTGTGTTTGCTCAACTGCCGATAGACTCAACCCTTGTATATCTAACATCAATGGTCCCAAAACCTTACTCCTTTGTTTGACAACGACTTTAAACTAATGCCAATCCCGCATTCAATCCGGATTGATATATACCGCTTACACACTCATTATTTACAATTTGGTAACAAAGAATTACCAAATACAACCTAGTGGAACGTTGAGTGGAAATGGGCCATAGTGTAACATTAGCCTTAAGTATAGTATTAAGTATTTATTGAGAAAAAGTATGATTAGTGTATTTGATATGTTTAGTATCGGTATAGGCCCTTCAAGCTCCCACACCGTCGGCCCGATGAAAGCGGCCTACCGTTTTACTAAGCTGCTCGAAGAGCAAAACCTGTTAAGCCAAGTGAGCCATGTAAAGACCGAGCTCTATGGTTCTCTAGGTCAAACCGGGATCGGCCACGGTACCGGCAAAGCCGTAATTTTAGGGCTAGCCGGTCATGAACCAGACACCATTGATCCTGAAATTATCGACAGCATTTTAAAACAAGTGGCGACCGACCAACGGATCTCTTTACTTGGCAGTCACGATACCAGCTTTCCAAAAAAAGATGCCATTATCTTTCATCGCCGTAAAACTCTGCCGACGCATTCTAATGCGATGGAATTACTCGCTTACAATGGCAAAGAACTTTTATTTAGCAAAGTCTACTACTCAATTGGTGGCGGTTTTATTGTTGACGACGAAGAAATAAAATTGGTCGACACCAACCAAGAAGATAAATCTAAATATCCATTTGGTAGCGGCGCAGAACTATTAGCAACCTGCAAAGAGAATGGGTTAAGTATCTCGGCTTTAATGATGGAAAATGAAAAGCAATTGCTGCCAGAACAACAAGTACGTGACAAGCTAGCAAATATTTGGCTGACTATGCGCAAAAGTGTCGAGCGTGGCTTCCGTCGTGAAGGGATCTTAGAAGGCGGTTTAAAATTACGCCGTCGTGCCCCGGCATTGTATCGCCAGTTAAGTGCCGAAAGCATTCATTCGACCGATCCTTTAACAGCTATCGATTGGGTTAATCTGTTCGCGATGTCAGTCAATGAAGAAAATGCCGCTGGCGGTCAAGTGGTCACAGCACCCACCAACGGGGCGGCAGGAATTCTGCCCGCTGTACTGTGTTATTACGACAAGTTCGTTGAGCCGGTCACCGATGAAATTGCGGTTCGTTATCTGCTTACTGCCGCCGCCATTGGTATTTTATACAAGAAAAACGCCTCAATTTCCGGTGCCGAAGTTGGCTGTCAGGGTGAAGTGGGTGTTGCCTGTTCAATGGCCGCTGCTGCCATTACTGATATTATGGGTGGCACGGTCGACCAAGTCGAAAACGCGGCTGAAATAGGCATGGAACACAATCTAGGATTAACCTGTGATCCTGTTGGTGGTTTGGTGCAGGTACCTTGCATTGAACGTAACGCGATGGGCTCAGTAAAAGCGATTAATGCCTCAAGGTTAGCACTGCGTGGTGATGGCAATCAAAAAGTGTCGTTAGACAAAGTCATTAAAACCATGTGGGAGACTGGCAACGACATGAAGACCAAATACAAAGAGACAGCTCGTGGTGGTCTCGCGGTGAATATTGTTGAGTGTTAGTTATACCAATTCCGATAATTAACTGATCATTCTTAACGGTTAAAACAAATGATAACCGCGTTATTTATTTTCTCTGTAGAATTACTACAGACGTAAATAAATGCCTTGTTCTCATCCGTTTTCCCTCGTTAATAAATTGGCCACTAATTTAACGGAATTTGTATTAGTCACTAACATGATGAACGAAAAAGGCGAACAATTAATTGTTCGCCTTTTTTATGCCGTAATATCAATTTTATTAATTAAGTGCGTTACTAGCGGATCGGTAACTTAATGTCTTTAAACAAAGCATCCACTTGATCTGAATCTTTTAAAGTAACGGCAGTTGACACCAAATTACGGGTTAAGTGCGGTGCAAACTCTTCAATAAAATCGTACATATAAGTACGTAAGAACGTGCCTTTTCGAAAACCAATCTTAGTGGTACTTAAACCAAACAAATGTGAAGCATCGATTGCAACAAGATCATCATCCAATTCAGCATTAATCGCCATTGTCGCAATAACCCCAACCCCTAAGCCCAACCGAACGTAGGTTTTTAACACATCAGCGCTAGTCGCAGAAAAAACAACATTGGGTTCTAAATTAGCTTTGTTAAACGCAATTTCTAAATCTGATTTGCGTTGAAAGCCAAACACATAAGTCACTAATGGAAACTTAGCTACCGCTTCAATGGTTAAATTCTCTTTAGTCATTTTAGCCAAGGGATGATCTTTTTTAACCACCACAGAGCGGCCCCAATGATAACAAGGCAACATGATAAGGTCATGGTAAAGGTGCATCGACTCGGTTGCAATTGCAAAATCAGCTTCGCCCTTAACCGCCATTTCACTAATTTGTGATGGCGTTCCTTGGTGCATGTGCAGCGATACCTTAGGATAGCTTTTTATAAACTTACCTATAATATTTGGTAAGGCGTAACGGGCCTGAGTATGAGTAGTCGCTATATTTAGCGCCCCTTCGTCTGGTTTAGTATGTTCATACGCCACTGACTTAATACTCTCAACTTTAGACAAGATGTCATTAGCAATGCTAATAATTTCAAGGCCGGCGTTGGTCACGTGGGTCAAATGCTTACCACTACGGCCAAAAATTTGAATCCCTAATTCATCTTCAAGCATCCTAACTTGTTTACTGATACCGGGCTGTGAGGTAAACAGACTTTCAGCGGTGGCCGAAACATTTAAGTTGTTATTGTTGACTTCAACAATATATCTAAGCTGTTGTAACTTCATAATGGATACTCTAATAAGGTATTACGGGGATTCTAGCTAGTCGTTTACTAATAGCTTTTTGCTATAAGCAATCACAATATACCGTACAAAGGTAATAAGAAACAAGTTTGTCTAATTATTTATTTTTCATCCGACGGATAACTTGCTCAGTTAAGGCTTGAAACTAGCTTTTATATCGCTAGTAGCGTTATGATAGAGAAATATGTAAATCGGCTAATGTAGGATAAAAGATATCTATTATGACGCAATCATCCAGCAGTAAAATTAATTACAACAAGGTCTTATCTGCTATAGCTCAAGATATGAGAAACTCATTAACGATGATGTTTCAATCGCTGCAAACGCTTAATCAACAACCAGAACAAGACAAAGTAATATCAGCACGTGAACTATCCGATATTAATTATCAAGTTCAGCGAATCAACGGTGGCCTAACCCAAATAATGGGATTATATCAAGCCGAAGAAGATCGTTTACTGGTTAATATAGAGCAAGTATTGGTCCATGACTTACTGGAATCTGTGATTTGCCAAAATGATATCTATAGTCAAAGCACAAAAATAGACTGCCAACTTGATGTCGACATTGATTTAATGTGGTATTTAGATAAAGAATTAATTTCATATTTAATCGATGATGTACTCAGCAATGCAATTAGATACAGCAAAGATAAAATTATTATCAGGGCTATGTTAATTAACAATATTCTTGAAATTGACGTGATTGATGATTCGAGCGGGTATCCGGCTCAAATGATTGAAGCGGCTGCGGCTCCAATAGATACACTTGATACTAAATACGGTAGAATGGGCATAGGTTTACTATTTTCCCGTTTAATTGCTGTATCACACCTGCAAAATGATATAACGGGTGAAATAATTTTATCTAACGATAGCGAACTCAACGGTAGTTCGTTTAAAATTCGCTTACCTTAGTTTCCTTAGAACAATATGGATTGCCTTACATGTCCTTTACTCTTATTTTAGTTGCAGTCTCGGCGCTCATTATTATCCTTATCGCCTTCACTGTGATGCAGCAACAAAAACGTCGCGTTGAGCAAGATCAACGCGCAGAGGTTGCACGGTTAACCATTACGGTTGACGAGACAGAAGATCTTTTATCGCGTATTGCCAATATTCCGGTCACCAAATCACTGATGATGGTATTACACAACCGCATTATGGAAACGCAGAAAAGCATCAAACAAATTAACAGTGATAATAGTTTAACCAGCCAAATCAATGACCGGCTGATGCTGATTGAACAAATTGGCAAAACCTTTCATTCAAAAGGGCTTGATACCTTTAATTTACCAACCGACGATCGCGAAGTACTGCAATTGGTCCAGGTACTAAAAAAACTAAAAGGCACAATTAATTCGGAGCAAAAGCGTGGCCGAATAAACCCTGAAGTTTATAGTAATGAAATAAAACGCATCGACTTATTACAAATCCGTGTCAATATTAATTCGATTATCAAGCGAGCTAAAATAGCGATTGAAGCTAAGCAAATAGGCTCAGCGAGAACTTACTTAGACAAGGCGATTAAAACCCTCAAAGCGATCAACAGTGACGGCGACACCTTTGTTGGCGAACGTTTAGAAGAAGCCAGCAAAATGTTGCAAACTCTCGATCAAGTGAAAATTGATCGCCAAGAACGCCAGCGTCAAGAACAAGAAGAAAAATCAAGTACCGATCTAGATTTACTGTTTCAACCGAAGAAGAAATGGTAATAATTACCACAAAGATCCGGTAATCATCTCGCGATAAAAGCGCCCTAGTGGCGCTTTTCCTTGCTCAATAGCTCCGACATATCGACCAATCTCGCCCTGTCTAATATCAAGTGCTGTCGCTAGTTTCATTGGGCAGTATCTTTTTAATCAGCATTACCCTACCCAGCTTCTATTTAAATAATGGGATAGGACTGCTAATCGTACTTCTAAACCGAACATTCCATTAGAGTATTAAGCAACCTGAATACCTGATAAGTGAATTTTTCCAACAACGCTGATAGCCAGCTATTGGGAGTAAAAATGCCTTACCTACATAGATGCTGGTACTTAAGTTATGCCTGGAGCAGATAACTTGTAATATCCACCAAAATTGTGTCACTGGAAGTTCATTATATAAGTATTCCTTTAGTTTCTAGCTGTTACAAAACTCTTATCCAGAACTCAGGTTAAGCAAACACAAATGCCTCAATAGCCGCTGAAACTTCGCAGACATAGCAATGGCTATACGGACTGGCTGCTCTCATGGCAACTCCATGGGTGCAACAAACCACACAATTAAATAGACCTGAGACAGCCTCGGGTATTAGGTCCATTTATATTTTTACACTAAATAACATCGTAAAAACAAAAAGGCCCAAGTCTTGCGACTTGAGCCTTTTAAGCTAATAATTTGTTAGCAGTTAGCTAACGCCTTGATGCTTATTTTTTGTCTTTAGAAATTCTCTTTTCCCAGAACGTTGCATTTTTGATCCCTAGTTTAATTGGATCAAAGGTGTAATCTTTAACACCGGCATTACGCTGAGTTTCATAATCTTTTAACGCTTTAATCGCTGGGCGTGACACAAAAAAGATAATTAGAATACCAATGATATTTAACCATGCCATTAAACCAACGCCAATATCGCCTAGGCCCCACGCTAAGTTAGCTGTTTTAACACAACCGTAGAATGTAGCAACCATCAATACAACTTTAAGCCCAAACGTCAGACCAGGAATTTTAATCGTACGATTAATGTAAGCAATGTTGGTTTCAGCAATATAGTAATAAGCTAACAGCGTAGTGAAAGCGAAGAAGAACAGCGTGAAAGCAACAAATGGATTACCAACGTTTGGTAACACGGTTTCAATCGCTTGCTGAGTAAATGCTGGGCTATTTGCCGCCACATCCGCACCAAGGTTTTGAATAATAAATGCGCCTTCTGCCGCACCGTGAACATTATACGCACCCGTAATAAGGATCATCAATGCTGTCGCGGTACAAACTAATAAGGTATCGATGTAAACCGAAAATGCTTGTACTAAACCTTGCTGAGCTGGGTGAGCAACTTCAGCGGCCGCAGCAGCATGAGGACCAGTACCTTGGCCAGCTTCGTTCGAGTAAACGCCACGTTTAACACCCCAACCAATCGCAGCACCAAAACCAGCCATCGGAGTAAATGCATCGCCGATGATCAGCGCAAATACTTCAGGCAGCATGTCGATGTTTAATATAATCACGACACAAGCGATAATAATGTATGCCAATGCCATGAAAGGCACAACAATTTGAGTAAAGTGTGCAATACGCTTAACACCACCAAAGATGATGAAACCAAGCATAGTCACAATCACTGTGCCAGTCGCAATCTTAGTAACACTGATAACACCAATCGCGGTATCAATCATGTTGCCACTACCAAAAGTCGTTGCAATCGCATTACCGATCGCATTTGACTGAATACCCGGTAAGAAAACACCACAAGCGAAGATAGTCGAAATAGCAAAAATCCATGCAAACCATTTTTGGCCCATGCATTTTTCGAAGTAGTAAGCCGGACCACCACGGTACTGACCTTCATCTTCTTCTTTATAGATTTGCGCTAAAGTTGATTCGGTGTATGCAGTGGCAGCACCCAAAAAGGCCACAATCCACATCCAGAAAACAGCGCCAGGGCCACCAAAACCAATCGCAGCAGCAACACCTGCAATATTACCAGTACCAACCCGGCCAGATAACGAAACGGCTAACGCTTGAAATGATGAAATACCGCTTTCAGATTCTTTACCTGTAAATAGTAAATTCCACATCTCTTTAAGTAGTCGAACTTGCACAAAACGCGTTACGATCGAATAAAATAATCCAGTGCCTAAACATAAATAAATTAATGCCGGGCTCCAAATAAAACCGTTAATATAATTAACTAAATCTTGCATCTATAAAACCTCTTTATTGTCTTTGTATTGATTGTTCTTATAATTAGTGATTTCTCTTTTTCAAACAACTTGTTACACCATAGCGTCACAATCATTTGAATTGATAATCTAAATGTTTTTGATCCCAAGCCACACAACTCGTCTGCTTAACCTTTTAACAAGTTAAGTCAGGTAAAAAAACATGCCAACAATTGTATTAACCATTAATTACAATTGCAACTGGTTTGAACGGCGAAACAAGCGAGAATAGACCACATTTCAGGCAGTCGAGCCTAAAAACATGATCAAGCCCACATAACAGATGTTAAACTTGTTAACAAAAGGTTAAATATCAGTGTTTGAGTTAAGGCTTGTTACTTTAAAAAGACTGCATAAGGAGATATGAGGTATTAAAAGTTATTGATACCTATCAGTAACAAAAAAAGCGCCCTAAGGCGCTTTTTAACAATTAAGAGTTTGTACTATTTTTTAGCAGCAACTTTTTTAGGTGCTCGCTTAGCTTTTTGGTTTTCAACCCATTTGCCATTTTCAAAATGAGCGGTCCAGCCTGTAGCCTTCTTCTCTATTTCAGTCATGACATATTGTTCTTTATTTTTACGGCTATAACGAACAATCGCTGAGTTCCCTTCAGGATCTTTTTGTGGAGCATCAGCTAGGTAATAAAACTTTGACGAAATTCTGTCTCTAAAGCGATGCAGCTCTGCCACCTGTGGCGCGCGAGTTTCACGAGCTTTAGGAAAAGTATGCGCCGCTAAGAATATGCCTGAGGCACCATCGCGTAGTACGAAATACGCGTCGTGATTAGCACATTCCAATTCAGGTAAGTGAACCGGATCTTCTTTAGGCGGAGCAACCTCTCCACTTCTAAGCAGTTTACGGGTGTTTTTACACTCATCAACATTAGTACAAGCAAAGTACTTACCGAAGCGGCCGTTCTTAAGCTCCATGTCATGCGTACAGCGATCACACTCAATAATTGGACCGTCATAGCCTTTAATCTTAAACTGGCCTTGCTCAACCTCGTTGCCTTCACACGCGGGGTTATTACCACACACGTGAAGCTTACGTTCTTCATCCACCAAATAGGGGTCCATCGCGGTATCACACTGACTACAGCGACGTCGGTCCATCAATGCTTGCGTTTCGGCTTCATCATCAGCAGCGACTGCGTCGTCACCACTGGTTAAATTAATGGTGGTTTTACAACGCTCTTTGGGCGGTAAATCATAACCTGAACAACCTAAGAATACGCCGGTAGTACCAGTACGTATCCCCATTTTTCTGGCACAAGTCGGACATTCAATATCCGTCATTACCATTTGGTTCGGGCGCATTCCGCCTTCTTCAGGTGTTAAATTGGCGATATCAAGCTGCTGTGTAAAACCGGCATAGAATTTATCAAGCGAATCTTTCCAGTCCATGCCACCTTGGGCAATTTGGTCAAGCTCTTGTTCCATTTGCGCGGTGAAGTCATAAGACAGCAATTCTTCAAAGTTTTCCACTAAACGATCGGTGATAATTTCGCCCATTTTTTCAGCGAAAAATCGTTTATTTTCAACCCGCGCATAACCGCGATCTTGAATGGTTGAAATAATTGATGCGTACGTTGACGGACGACCAATGCCACGTTTTTCAAGCTCTTTAACCAGTGACGCTTCATTAAATCGCGCCGTTGGTTTAGTAAAGTGCTGCTTAGGACGAAGCTCTTGTAAGTCTAATGACTCGCCAACAGCAACAGCGGGCAAAGTAACATCG
Organism: Gammaproteobacteria bacterium; assembly: GCA_013214945.1. Classification (NCBI taxonomy): domain Bacteria; kingdom Pseudomonadati; phylum Pseudomonadota; class Gammaproteobacteria; species Gammaproteobacteria bacterium. Next base: position 73,455 of record JABSRT010000021.1, on the reverse strand, counting down.
TCTTCATTTTTTCGCTTAACAGAGGTTTGAACGCGAGTCCAACCATCAAATTTAAGTGTGCGCCCGGTCGTTTTTAGTTCATAGTCACCAGCGGTCACTTTTAAGTTCGTCACATCATAAAGCGCTGTTGTCATCTGACAAGCAACAAACTGACGCCAGATAAGCTCATATAAACGCTCGGCATCACGCTCCATTTTAGTTAATGACGTTGCGCTGCGTGAGACATCACTAGGACGAATAGCTTCGTGAGCCTCTTGTGCGCCTTCCTTGCTACCGTATCGAATAGGTTCTTCAGGTACATAGGCTTTGCCGTATTCACTCAAAATGTGCTCACGCACGTTCTCAACCGCTTCTTTACTCAAGTTAGTCGAGTCGGTACGCATATAAGTGATGTAACCAGCTTCATAGAGCCGCTGAGCCATCATCATGGTCTTCTTAACCCCAAAGCCAAGACGAGTACTTGCCGCCTGCTGAAGCGTTGATGTGATGTATGGCGCGCTAGGTTTAGATTTGGTTGGCTTGTCTTCACGAGACTTAACCGTGAAGTCAGCACCCTTCAATGCAGCTACTGCCACCTCGCTTTGCTCAGCACTAACAGGTTTATACGCTTTATCGGCAAACTTTGTGACTTTAAGCATCAACTGTGTTTGTGCTTGGTTAATTAAATCGGCGTGTAGATCCCAAAATTCTTCAGGATTAAACGCTTTAATTTCTCGCTCACGCTCAACAACCAAGCGTACTGCCACCGACTGTACTCGACCAGCAGACAAACCACGCGCCACTTTTTTCCACAATAGTGGTGAAACCATGTAACCAACCACGCGATCTAAAAAGCGTCTGGCTTGCTGGGCATTAACACCGTCCATATTTAGCTGGGTTGGCGTTTCAAAGGCTTCGCTTATCGCATTTTTGGTGATTTCATTAAACACAACGCGTTTAAAACGCGACTCATCGCCACCAATAATTTCTTTGAGGTGCCAAGCAATAGCCTCACCTTCTCTATCCAAATCCGATGCGAGATAGACAAAATCAGCGGTTTCAGCCAGAGCTTTTAGCTCGTTAACCACTTTCTCTTTGCCCGGCAGCACTTCGTAGTGCGCATCCCAGCCGCCGAGTGGATCAATGCCCATCCGGTTAATTAGCTGTTGCTTGTCGCGAGCCGCTTTATAAATTTCCTTTTCTTCGGCAGGCATTTTCCGTACTTCGGCTGGTGTCTTGGTAAATTTGTTTTTCTTTACCGAACCTGATGTCGGCAAATCACGGATATGACCAACCGATGACTTTACAATGAAGTCTTTGCCTAAGTATTTGTTAATAGTTTTCGCTTTCGCTGGCGATTCCACTATTACTAATGATTTACCCATAAATTAAATGCGTCCAATAAGGAGATGGAAAAAATGATTGTATATTTGCCATTATATAATTGCTTTAGGAGAGGATTTCAAGCATTAACCTAAAATAACACCTCTTTACTCGGTTTTTTTGCTTAACCGAGCAACAAATGTTTTATTTATCGCCACTTTTAATATTTTAGAGAAGTGATCGCTTATTTTGTTGTTTCAGATAAACCACCTTACTAATAACTAGCACTTATTCATCAATTAGTGCTTTTTTTTGGATATTTATCAGCTAATATAATGGCTGGAAATTACTATTGTTAACTTTTTTAGTTTAGGGAATGTTATATGGGCATAGTTCAGCGACTCAGTTGTTTTTTATTACTCACAATGTTGGTTGGTTGTGGTGGCGGCGGAAGCTTAGACGGAAGTGACTCTAGTTCAACGAATGGCGACACAACCGACTCTAGTTCAAATGGCGATGATAGCGTAGTAACAATTACAGCTGATGACATCAGTTTATATGCCAACACACAACAAATATCATCCGATGGCTCCCAAGAAGTTACTCTTACTGCCATAGCTAAAAATTCCGGTAACAACTTGCTTGAGGGGATTACGGTGCAATTTGCCAGCGACTCTGGTCAATTGCAAATTGTTAACGCTGTGACAGGGTCAGATGGCAAGGCAACTGCCACACTAACAACCGAGAATGCTCCGGAAAACCGGTTGATTTCAATTTCAGCAATTAGTAGTAACATTACCGATTCTATAACGGTGCAGGTCATTGGTACCACGGTTTCTTTTACGGGCTCAGCTTCGCTAGCACTTAGTGACCCAACGCCATATATTATAAATGTACTCAATTCTAATGGTACCGGCATTGCCAATGTTAACGTTGCGCTGACATTAACAAACGCAGCCACCAATGGTGGTAATGTGGCCAATATTACAATACCGGACTCAGTTACGACAGACTCTAATGGTCAGGTGACGGTTAATATTACTGGTACTTCAGGCGGTACTAATAGCATTGTAGCCAACGCACTAGGGGCTAGCTCTACCCACGCTGTTGCAGTCCAAGCCGATTCATTTTTATTCACTAGCTTTAACAATACTTCTAGTACTGTTAATCCATCTTTAGGCACCGTCATTCCAGATGTTTTACTTTCGAATCAAGTCGAAGTAACACTTTCTTGGTTACGTGAGGGTCAGCCTGTAACTGATGGCACCCAAGTTGATTTTTCTTCAACTAGAGGCATTTTAGCCGCATCATCAGCGGGAACTGTAGACGGAAAAGTAACAGCTAGGGTTACTTCGAATAATTCGGGCAAAGCGTTATTGACCTTCAGCGGGACAGATAACGATAACGGTGAGGTCATCGAATTAAACAATCAGTTAGAATTTGAATTTGTTGCTGAAACCGCTAACGCCGTAGTAGCGCAAGTTTTCCCTCAAAGTATTGGGCCCAATGGTCAAACGTCTACAATATCAGTGGTAGTGCGTGATATTAATGGTAATTTGGTCAAAAACAAAATGATTGATTTCACCCTTACTGATACCAATGGCGGTACAATTTATCCTGCTAATGCAATAACAGATAGTAGCGGTAGCGCCTCGACTGTTTACACCTCAAATGCAGTCTCAGCTCAAGATGATGTCTCGATTATTGCTACAGTACGTGAAGACACCTCTATCTTTGATACCGTAACACTCACTGTCGCTGACAGTGGTTTATTTATTAGCTTAGGCACGGGTAATAGTCTGATCGAAAAAGATAACAATTCCTACACTAAGCAATATACCGTCTTTGTCACCGACGTCGATTCAAACCCGATTAAAAATCAAGCTTTAACTGTTTCGGCAGTGCCACAAAGTTATTATAAAGGTGCCTGGTACCAGATTTATAATGCCGATGGCGATTTTGAAACTTGGGCTGCTCTAGGAGCGACTGGTGCTGAAAGCCGATTTAAATGTGTCAATGAAGATCTCAATACTAATGGTACTCTTGACGCTGGCGAAGATACAAACGACAACGGCATGCTAACCCCAGGCAACGTGGTTGCCGCAGAGGGCCAGATCACCACCGATGATGACGGCCAAGCGACCATTGATATTGACTATGCGCAAAGTTTCGCGCGCTGGATCGACATCAGATTAGTGGTTTCGGGACAGGTCGGTGGTACAGAAAGCTCTGCTCAGGCAATTTTCACATTGCCGGTGCTCGCCTCAGATGTTTCTGCAGAAAATGTAACCCCGCCTAGAGCCGGTATTGGTAGAAATGGTCCGTTTGGCCTATTAGGCGATTGCTCTACATCCGATTAATCCTTAGTTGATTCTCTTTTGTAATTAAATGGCTCCCTTGTGGAGCCATTTTTATTCATAGCCACTAAATATTTGGCTCTGCTCTTAATCAGTATTAGCAATTGCCGACCTACTACTATAAAACTCTAGCCTAATGTTTAGTTTAATCTGAAGTGTCTATTTAACTTCTGCCAACAAAAAGGCCATCACCTTAGTGATGGCCTTTAAAAACAGAGAATCTAAATAGAGCTTACAAAGGCTTAAAACCAACGATTGCTATGTAAACGATTCCATAATGTGGTCAACGTGCTGTCAACGGAAACACTGGCTGCTTTGCCTAGCTTTTGGCTTAAGGTTTTTGGCACCATAAATTTAAGATGAAAAATATCGCGCACTTGATGTTGTTCCAATAGATAGTCGTCACTGGTGGTGATTTTATCAACCAAACCAAGATCAATCGCCTGATTACCAAACCAGTGCTCACCGGTTGCTACTTTATTTATATCAAGACTTGGCCGGTTAACGCTGACATGCTGCTTAAACAGCTCGTGAGTCTCGTCGATTTCTTGCTGAAACTTTTCACGATCCTTATCGGTATTTTCACCAAACAAGGTCAAGGTCCGTTTAAATTCACCGCCGGTCACTTGTTCAAATTCAATATCATTCTTTTTCAAGATTTTACTAAAATTTGGTATTTGAGCGATTACACCAATTGAGCCAATAATAGCAAAAGGTGCGGCGACAATTTCGTTGGCAATACAAGCCATCATATACCCGCCACTGGCTGCTACTTTATCAACCGCAACCACCAGCGGAATTTCACGATCGGTAATGCGCTTAAGCTGACTAGCGGCCAAACCATAACCATGCACTACACCACCGGGGCTTTCTAAGCGAATTAATACTTTATCGCTCTTGGTGGCTACTTGAACCACTGCGCTCACTTCTTTGCGTAGTGCCTCAACTTCGTGCGCATCCATCGAGCCTTTAAAGTCAATCACAAATAATTTGTCTTTGGCGGCTGGCGGCGCCTTTTTATCGGCTTTCTTTTGTTTTTTATCGGCTTTAGCTAACGCTTTAAGTTGCTCTTTGGTTAAAATCTGTTGCTTAACAGCCAGCACCACATCGTTTAATGCTTCAGTGAGGTTCGTTATCACTAAACTGCCTGATTCTGCTTTTCCTTTCGTCGACAAGCCAATCACAGTTACTAACACTGTGACAATCGCCACCACAATGGTCACGGCTTGCGCTAAAAATAATCCATACTCGAACAAAAATTCCAAAATATTCTCCAATACATTAACGGTCGGTTTAATTCTATCAAAACATCAGCATAAAAGTCATCAACTCAGTATATTAGCAATTCATACATTAGCACTATTGTATGTAGTGTGATTTCGTCGTATTATATTAGCAATTCATAATATTTGTATTTAAAAGGCATGGTGATGAAAAGTACGTTGGTTGATTATGTGATCCGTTTTCCTAAAATTGTCTATACCCTGATATCCGTAGTGGTGCTGTTTTTTATGCTCCAGATCCCGGCACTCGATATTGATACCGATCCAGAAAACATGCTCGCACCAACCAATGTTGACCGCAGTTACCATAATCAAGTTAAACGTCAGTTTGCCTTACACGACTCAATGGTATTGGGCATAGTCAATAACCAAGGTATTTATAACCCGCAATCATTGGCACTCGTTGATCAAGTTACCCAGTATTTGTTGTCGCTTGATGGCGTGATTAAACAAGACGTCATTGCGCCAAGTGTGGTTGATAACATCTATAATCAAGATCAAGGTGTAATTCGATTTGAGTGGTTAATGAAGCAGCCACCAGCCACTCAGGTCGGCGCTGACAAAATAGCCAATGCCATATCCCGTCTGCCTTTACTTAACAGCACGATGATTTCAAGCGATCATCAGGCCATCGCCATTTTCATTCCGCTAACGTCGAAAACGATGAGTTATCAGCTCGCAGAGCAAATTCGGGCCTATGTGGCACCGCTAAGCGGCGAACATCAGTTTTATATCAGTGGTTTGCCAGTGGCAGAAGACCAATTTGGCCGTGAAATGTTTGTGCAAATGGCAATCAGTGCCCCGCTGGCAGGGGTGATGATATTTTTCATGATGTGGTTGCTCTTTCGCAATGTCACCTTAATAGTCGCGCCAATGTTAGTTGCCTTAGCGACAGTCATTATCACAATGGGCTTGCTGATCGCACTTGGTTTTAAGGTGCATATATTATCGTCGATGATCGCCATTTTTCTAATGCCGATCGCCGTGGTTGATTCCATTCATATTATGTCTGAGTTTTCAGATCGCTACCGCACGAGTAATCAGACGGCGGCCCAAGTTATAACTCAAGTTGTCCGTCATTTATTTAGGCCAATGTTATTTACCTCGATCACTTCTGCAGTGGGTTTTTTCTCATTGATGTTAACGCCCATTCCGCCGGTCAAAATTTTTGGTGGTTTCGTTGGTTTTGGGATATTACTGGCGTTTGTTTTAACCATGGTGTTATTGCCCGCTTACCTGTCACGGCTAAGTCCTAGTGCATTAGCCAAGCTTAAATCACTCAGGGTCGAACGTACTTCACCGCTTGAGCGCCGATTAGACGTAATCAGACGATTAAGTATTGGTTACCCCCGACTCATTGTTGGCATTACGTTGCTTATTGGTGTTATCAGTTATTTTGGCATTAACCAAATCACCATTAACGACAATCCGGTACGCTGGTTTAAACAAGATCATCAAATTAGAATTGCCGATAAAGTATTGAATCAGCATTTCGCTGGCACCTATAACGCTTATTTGGTGTTGTCTCGCAACGATCAAGTCGCACAACAGGCGCTATTTGCTCAGCAACTAAATCAATTTACCGTAGATGCTCGTGCATTAGACTTAAATTTAGCCTTGCCATTGCCACCAGTGACCACCAGCGACAATTTAACCGCGGCACTCAACCAATGGACGTTACTGCTCGATGATTACTTATTTGAATTTGACAGCCAGTTAACCCAGCAACAAATGCGTTTAATCCAGCAACAGTTAACAGTCACAGCGGCATTAAGAAGCTCGAGCGCGAGTTTTTATCAGCCGCAAATGTTGCGCTATATCGAGCAACTAGAACAAGCCTTATTAAGCTCGCCAATTGTTGGCAACGTTAATTCATTGCCCGATCTGGTTAAAACCGTTAATCGTGAATTAGTCAGTGGTCAAGCGCAAGATTTTGTCCTGCCAGCCACCAGCAATGGCGTTGCTCAAGTGTTAATGCAGTATCAATCGTCGCACCGTCCCAATGATTTATGGCACTTTGTCACGCGTGACCAACAAGCAAGTTTGTTGTGGTTACAATTAAAAAGTGGCGACAATCAAAGCATGCAACAGGTAATGGCGCTGGTTGAACAGTACGTAACCGCTCACCCTCTGCCGGCCAACATTGACCTAAAGTGGGCAGGTAAAGCCTATATCAATGTGGTGTGGCAACAAGAAATGGTCGCCGGCATGTTAAATTCATTAGCCAGTGCATTTGTGGTGGTGCTGTTAATGATGATGGCACTGTTTAAATCAGTTCGTTATGGTTTGCTGGCAATGTTACCGCTCACGATCACCATTGGTCTAATTTATGGCTTAATTGGCTGGGTTGGCAAAGATTATGACATGCCAATTGCCGTGCTTTCATCGTTAACCCTTGGTTTATCGGTCGACTTTGCGATTCATTTCATTGAACGTTATAGACAACTGCTGACCGAGGGCCACAACAGTATTGTGGCAATCAACCTCATGTTCAAAGAACCCGCGCAAGCCATTAGCCGTAATGCCATTGTGATCGCTTGCGGTTTTACCCCCTTGCTGTTCGCACCTTTAGTGCCCTATATCACCGTTGGATTGTTCCTCGCCAGCATCATGGTGATTTCAGCAATCATTACCTTAATGCTCGTGCCTGCCATTATTACGCTGGCGAACTCGCCGCGGCCAGTATCCAAGGTAATCTCCGACGCTCAGTCAGCAAATAATTAGGAATATCTGATGAAAAATATCATTAAATTATCGCTACTTGCAGCATTACTTATCACTAATGCCTCGACTAATGCGAACACCAAAACCGATGTGATGGCTATTGTGTCACAAGCGAACTTAGCGGCGTTTTATCTCGGGGACGATGCAACAGCCCAAGCGAGAATGTTAATTAGTGACTCGCAAGGTAATCAACAAATTCGTCAATTTTCACTGGCGAGAAAAGATAAGCTCGATGGTGGCGATCAAGACATCATGCTTAAATTTAGTAAACCGTCCGATGTTAAGGGCACCATGCTGCGAGTCGCCAAGCATATAAACAGCGATGATGATCGGTGGTTGTATTTACCGGCGCTCGATCTGGTAAAACGCATTTCAGCGGGTGACAAACGCACCAGTTTTGTTGGTTCGCATTTCTTTTACGAGGATATTTCAGGGCGTAACATCAGCGACGATAATTTCACCCTAGTGGGTGAAACAACCAGTGCTTATCAAATTAAGGCGGTGCCTAAAGATCCTGATTCGGTCGAATTCGCCAGCTATCTGGTCACTATAGATAAAACCACCATGCTACCGATGAGCATTGTTTATACCAACAGCCATAATCAACAATATCGTAAAGTTGAGGTGCTTAAGTTAACCGAAGTTCAAGGCAAGGTTAGCGTGGTTAAATCAAAGGCAAGCGACCTTATCAATGGCGGTTCAACGGTAATCCAATTTAGACGAATTCGTTATGACAATCACATGCCACAAGCTATTTTTAGTGAACGCAGTTTGCGTAACCCGCCAAGAAAGTGGTTTAACTAATGAATATTGCCCCGCTGTTGCTGGCAGGTTTGGCACTGGTTAGCACCAGCGTTCTTGCCACAGGTGATGATCTCGACGACTGGGACAATTGGCAGGATGAGTTACCAACGCCAATCGAATCGTCGTGGCAACCCTTAAGCGGTTTTGGTCAACTCGCTTACGGCAGTTGGTTAACAAATAACGACATATTACCGCTAACCAACAGTCTCAGTGAATTGCGCCTGCGCCTTGAAACAGCTTACCAAGCTGACACGTTCGAGTTTAAATTTAAGCTCGACGCGCTCTATGATCAGGCCATGTCCGAGTTTAAGCTGCAACCGCGCCAAGTATTGCTTAGTGGCAACTTTGCTGATGTTGTGCCCTTACCTGCGCTTGCTGCTGCGCCTGTATTAAATAACCTCAGTTTTAAACTGGGTCGGCAAGTGGTGACATGGGGCACGGGTGATCTGGTGTTTATCAACGATTTATTTCGCAAAGATTGGCGTTCTTTTTTTAATGGCCGCGACGATCAATACCTCAAAGCACCAATCGATGTTGTTAAGCTGAGTTATTTTGGCCAACGACTTAACCTTGATTTAATTTGGCAACCCCGCTTTGTCAGCGATCGCTATATTGATGGCCAGCGTTTTAGTTTTTACGACCCGCTAAGTCAAAAGATTATTGTGCCAAGCTCACCACTGACCAGTGAACAGCAGCCTCATGGAGCTATAGCAGCGCGACTCTATTTTACTTATCACCAAGCTGATATCGGTATTTACGTCAACCATGGCTATCGCGGCACACCGATCTACCGACAACATGTCAGCCACCAAGATATTAACCAGCAAAACAGTGCTTTTTATCATCCTCAACTTTCCACGCTTGGCGCTAGCATCATTAGCCCATTGGCAGCGGGTTTGGTTAATGTTGAGCTTGGTTATCATGATTACGAGTCAACAGACCAAAACGCCCCGAGCGATCAAGTCAGGTTGCTGGTCGGCTATCAACAAGAGCTACAAACTCGGCTGACAATGTCTGGCCAGTTTTACCTTGAACACGATACCGACCATCAAAAACAAAGCACTGATGCCAGCCGTCAGGTGTTGACACTAGGATTAACACATCGCAGTGCCAACGATAAATGGCACGCCACTTTGTTTGGGTTTATCTCACCGAATCAGCATGACAGCTATGCCCGAGCATCGCTGCGCTATCGTGCCAATGATCAACTGCAATTAGTGCTTGGCACCAATATATTTAACGGCGATGCAGCTCGCTTCTTTGGTCAATTTCAGCTTAACAACAATGCCTACTTACGGCTCACTTATTATTACTAGGAGTAATAACATGACTCAACAACGCGCACTCTTTATCTTTATTAGCATGATGATCTTTTTATCGGTCGCCTTAACACTATGGGTTGACCCACGATTTTATTGGTTTACCTTGTTTGTTGGTGCCAACATGTTGCAATTTTCGGTAAGCGGTTATTGCCCTGCCGCTTGGTTATTCAAAAAAATTGGTCTAAAGTCAGCCTGTGATACCACCACAAATAGCAGCGCTAACAACTAGTCGAGTCTCTGATGAAATATTTTAAAATCGTAAGTATGTTGTATTTATTAATCGCAGGATCGGTAATTGCTGGTGATTTGTCACCGCAAAAGAATCTAGAACAGAGCACTATCGTCCAAGAAAGCCGCGAACAAAAAACCTGGCAGTTAATCGAAGCTGGCGCGTTAATTGTTGATGCTCGAACGGCGCAAGAGTACGCTGCGGGACATTTAGAGGGTGCAATAAACATTCCGTTTGATGTCGCGGTTAGTCTGTTTAAGACCTTGGATATTAGCAAGAATCGCGACATTGTCTTATATTGTCGCAGTGGCAATAGGTCAGGAATGGCATTTGAAAGTTTAACCAAAGCCGGTTATACCAATTTGCACAATGGCGGTGGTTTAAACGCAATATTGGCTGCCAAACCCGAAATTTTTAGCCAATAACGCTACACTAGCGGTGCCCAGTTTATACACATTAGTTACTTAATATTAGTCGGCTGGCTTTAACACCAAGCCGACTTATTCGCTGTATTTCCCTCATTACCTCTTCTCGTCTATTCCATCACGGCATTGTTTAATGCTCACGGCTAGCTGCCACCATTTTAATAATTAACAATTGTTTATTAAAATAGTTATACTAATCATGCTTTTGGCCGATAACATAAAACAACAAGGATGTGAGTAGTGATTAAATTGGAGCACAAAAATAGTGCTGCCTGCATATTGATCACGTAATAATTGGAGATAAGGGGTTTATTTGAACTATTTAAGACGCACCATAATCCGCCTTGGCTGGTTATTAGCTCTTGGCCTCGGACTTAATCAGCAGGTACTAGCAAGTCAACACTCGGTTAACCAACCTAACACTTTTATATTAAATTCCGCCGTGCCGCCCTCAGATAAAGGTCAAGCAGCACATAGTTTAGATCAGTTTATCGAGCAGGTTTTTTCTCAGTTAAATATTAAGCTAGAATATCGCAACACCCCTTCGATACGTACCTTTAGAGAAACTAACTCAGGCTTTGTTGACGGTTCATACCCACATATATCCAGCACAAGTTTACATTATAAAAATTTAATCAAGGTGCCACAATCACTTGGCTCACACGAGTTAGTGGCTATCACAACCAACCCGGACATTAACTTAAGCCACGGCCTATCAGAGCTTAGTCATTACAAAATTGGTTACATTGCCGGCTGGCTACTGATTAAGCCATTGATAAAAGATTTAAAAAACACCTATGCGATTGCTAATAAGCAAATTTTATTTAACATGCTGCAAGCAAAGCGTCTTGATATTATTTTATATAGCCGCAGTTTTGCCCAAGGTCACGTAAATATTGATTTAACTGGTAGCCTACGTATTTTAGAACCAACTTTGCGAACCGACCCATTGTATTTATTTCTGCATAAAAAACATCAAGCTTTACTGCCAGCGATCGCCAATAAAATCAAGCAGCAGAGAAACGGCGCCCAAGTTAAATATTAATGGACTTAACCAGCCTTTTTAGTTGATTGCGATAGTTTCCTCGCTAAGTTCCAGCTACAATCTGCGCCATCTTGCACCATCGATACTTATGATGAAAAATGTCCTAATAATTGGCTATGTATGGCCTGAACCAAATTCCTCAGCCGCTGGCACCCGCATGATGGAATTAATTTCCCTATTTCGCAGTCAACAGTGGGCAGTCACCTTTGCCAGTCCAGCAGCGCTGTCAGATCACATGGCTGACCTTGCGGCTATCGATGTGCCCACGGTCAATATTGAGCTGAACAATGAAAGTTTCGATCACTACATTAGCCAATTACAACCCGATATCGTAATGTTCGACCGCTTTATGATGGAAGAACAGTTTGGTTGGCGTGTTGAGCAGCAGTGCCCTAATGCACTACGCATTCTAGATACCGAAGACCTTCATTCATTACGCGATGCCAGACACCGTGCTTACAAGCAGCAGCGGGCTGTCACCAAGCAAGATTTGAGCTCTGATATTGCAATGCGCGAAATCGCCGCGATTTTACGCTGCGATATGTCATTGATTATATCTACTTATGAAATGAGCTTATTAAGCGAGCATTATCGTGTTGATCCCGCTTTGTTGCACCACCTGCCCTTTATGCTCGAGCCACAGCAATTGTCACAGCCACGACCTGACTTTGATCAACGCGCTGATTTTGTCTCAATCGGTAATTTTCGCCATGCCCCAAACTGGGATGCCGTACGTTATTTAAAAGAGACTATCTGGCCGCTTATTCGTCAGCAACTGCCTAAAGCCAAACTCAATGTATATGGCGCTTATCCACCAGCGAAAGCCATGGCATTTGATAATCCAAAACAAGGTTTTCATGTTAAAGGTTGGGCTAAAGATGCTCACCAAGTGATGCGAGAAGCACGGGTTTGTCTGGCGCCAATTCGCTTTGGCGCTGGCATCAAGGGCAAGTTAGCCGACGCAATGCTTAATGGTACGCCTAATGTCACTACCAGTATCGGCAGCGAGGCTATGCACGGTCAATTGCCGTGGTCTGGCATGATCACGGACGATGCCCAAACCTTTGCAGATCAAGCAGTGGCACTTTATAACGACCAACAAAGCTGGCAGCAAGCGGTCAACCATGGTGACCAAATTATTAAAACACTTTATGACAAACACCATTTAGGTAATTTATTGTTGCAACAAATTAATCAGCTGCTTAATGATTTACCGCAACATCGACTTGCCAATTTTTCGGGCGCGATGTTACGTCATCATCATCATAAAAGTACCAAATATATGGCACAATGGATTGAAGCAAAAAACAAATTACCGGCTCAAGATTAAATCCTAATGGCATATACCTTACGTCCTTATCAACAACAAGCGGTTAACGCGACCTTGGCACACTTTCGTCAAACTGACGATGCCGCGGTTATCGTATTGCCCACTGGCAGTGGTAAAAGCTTGGTCATTAGCGAACTGGCCAGCCTAGCCCGGCATAAAATATTGGTGCTGGCGCATGTCAAAGAACTGGTCGAGCAAAATCATGAAAAGTATCAAAGTTATGGTTTAACCGCGGGTATTTATTCCGCTGGGCTTGGCCGCAAGCAATTAGATCATCAAGTGACTTTTGCCAGTATTCAATCGGCGGCACCGAACTTAGCCGATTTTAGCGACTATTATTCATTATTAATTATCGATGAATGCCACCGCATTGGCTTAACCCGTGAAGACGACGAGGCACAAAACCAATATCAACAGTTGATTAGCAAATTAAAAATCGCTAACCCTAAACTAAAAGTACTGGGATTAACTGCCACGCCCTTTCGGTTAGGCATTGGATGGATTTATCAACATCATTACCACGGTTTTACCCGAACCGACGAACCCAGACCCTTTGTTGATTGTATCTATGAAATGCCGCTGGCATTAATGATTAAGCAGGGTTTTTTAACCCAGCCTAATTTGATTGACGCGACCATTGCGCATTATGACTTTTCGAGCATTAATGCCAACCAATTAGGCAACTACCCTGCACAGGAAGTAAATTCGTTGCTAACGACGCACGCCCGGGTAACCCAAGCGATTATCGAGCAAGTGATTAGCTTAAGTAAAAACCGCCGTGGGGTGATGATTTTTGCGGCGACCACTGATCACGCCAAAGAAATTATGGGTTATCTTAAGGGTCACAATGCCGCGATGATTTTAGGCGATACGCCTAACCAGCAACGCGACCAAATAATTAATGATTTTAAACAGCAACAGATTAAATATTTAGTCAATGTCGCGGTGCTAACCACCGGCTTTGATGCGCCCCATGTCGATTTTATTGCCTTGTTACGCCCTACTCAATCACTGAGCTTGTTTCAACAAATTGTTGGCCGCGGTTTACGCCTCGCTCCAGACAAAAAAGACTGCCTAATTATCGACTACGCTGGTAGTGGCTTTGATATTTACAGCCCAGAAGTTGGCAGTGCCAAACCAAACAGCGACAGTGTGCCCGTGTTAGTTAACTGCCCTATTTGCCAATTCGGCAATACCTTTTGGGGCAAAGTAAGTGAAGACAACCAAATTATCGAGCATTATGGCCGCCGCTGCTGGGGTTATGAGCTAGATGAACAACAACGCAAGGTGCGCTGTGATTACCGCTTTCGATTTAAAGAATGCAGCCAGTGTGGTGCCGAAAATGACATTGCAGCCCGGCGCTGTTTACAATGCCAACATGCGATTATCGATCCAGACCAATTACTGAAAAATGCACTTAAGCTCAAAGATGCCATGGTCTTACGTTGCAGCGGTATGTTAATTGAGCCAGCCGCCAAAGCTGAGAATCGGATTAAAATCTCATATTTTGATGAAGATGGCGCCACAGTTAGTGAACAGTTTAATTTTAACCATAAAACGTCACGCGAACTCTTCAATCAGCAATTTGGGCGGCGCTTCGAACAAGGTTCACGGCCAGAACAATTTAAAGATGCCGCTACAGTATTAGCTGTCGCAGCAGCCTTTATTGCGCCTGACTTTGTGATTGCCCGTAAACAAAATCATTACTGGCAAATCAAAGAAAAAGTTTTCGACTATCAAGGCAACTACCGCAAAGCCAATCAGTTAGGTTAATACCACGAATATTGATTGAGTAAAAAAAAAGGGATGCCTTTAAGTAAGCACCCCTTTTGTTATCAGTCGACTAACTTTAGGTTAGTCTCAGGTTTTAAAGTGCCCGACTAAATCACGTAATTTAACCGCCATTTGTTGCAGTTCCTGCGTAGACTTCGCTGCTTGCTCGGTGCCACTAAGGGTCATTTCAGAAAGCCCGTCAATTTCAATGACATTTTGTTCTATTTCTCTGATCGCACTTTGCTGCTGGGTAACGGCTGATGCAATGTGTGAATGCATTGTCTCTACTTCACTCACTAAGCTCAATATCAATTCAAGTTCACTCGCCGTTTGGTTGACTAAAGCAATGCCGTGTTTGGCATTATCAAGCGAACTATTAGCTCGGCTCACTGACTCGTCAGCTGCGCTTCTTAGTTGGACCATCTTCTCTTTAATATCGACCGTGGCAGACTGAGTCCGTGATGACAGCGTTCTCACTTCGTCGGCAACCACCGCAAAACCTCGGCCTTGCTCACCCGCCCGCGCTGCTTCAATCGCCGCATTTAATGCCAGCAGGCTCGTCTGTTCTGCAATGCCGTTAATCACATCAAGCACCTCGCTTATTTGGTCTATCTCTGTAGATAGTCGCGCGATCGAACTGGTTGACTCACTGGTGCCCTGGGCTAATTGATCAATTTCAACAACAGACTTTTGGGCACTGCTAGCGCCTTTCACTGTCGCCTGACCAGCGTTATTCATTGTTGCTAGCGTATCGTTACTTCCTCTGGCAACCTCATCAATCGACGCAGAGAACTCGGTCATCGCGCTAGCAATTGTATTGGTCATCAAGCGCTGTTTCCCCATGCTTGACGACGTATTGTCGACACTTTGCTGCAAGTTAGCAGCGACCAAAGTCAACTCCGTCGCCGTGGTGATAACTTGTGACACGACACCTCTAATACTTGCAATAAAAGTGTTAAAGGCCCGGGAGAGCTCCCCTATTTCATCTTTGCGCGCGGCACTAGCGAGCACAATGCTAAGGTCGCCATCGCCTTGCGCTATTTCCTCAAACGAACTCACCAACTGCTGAATTGGATTAACCAACAATCTCGAAATTAAAATCCCAAATAATGTCGCGACTACTAGCGCAACGATAATAACAATTGCGCTGTCTGTCGCCAGGTTCTTGAGTATTTGCTGTTTATCGGCAAAAGCCTCTTGCTCACTAATCTCTGATATTAATGCCCAATGCTGATCTTTGATGTTTAGAGGCGTATATGCCGACAATACTTGCTCACCATAATATCCATCGGTTAGCACCACGCCTGTCTCGCCAGCCAATGCTTTCGTCACGCTGCTTGCCACTGATTTTTGCAAAGTTACGCCAGTATTTCTATTTTGTATCGTAGCAATCTTATCTTGCCAACCCGTCGTTGCAATTTTCTCGAGATATAGACTAATATCCTCAATCAGTAAACGCGCTTCAGAACGTAATCGCTGATCGGCACCAACCAAATAAACTTCTCCGGTTTGTCCAAGGCCAACATCTGACCATTTACTTGAACTGGTCATAATGCGCGTCACACGCGCCAGAGGTAACTGAACCACCAAAGCACCAATCATTTTACCCTGCTCATAAACAGGCGCTGACATAAAGCCAGCAGGCGCGCCATATGACGGTAGGTAGCTCGCCAAATCAGTGAGAAATACTTCTCCTTGAGCGCCATTAATTGCCTTGCGCCATGCTTTCGCCAAACCAGTATCAGCTAATGCACCCTGCTCTAACGACGTCCCGTAATCAATATTTTTAACCACCGAGTATACGACTCGACCAACGGCATTCACTAATAACACATCGGGGAAACCAAACTCTTGTTGGATTTTAGTTAATTCAGGATGATACTCGCTGTGATAAATATCGTAACGCGCATTAAACCGGCCCTTTTTCTTCGCTTGGATAAGCGCATGTTTTGAGTCCAGCGGATTTTCGTTTTGGCTGATATAACGCGCCTGATAAAAACTAGCAGCAGGATCTAAAGCCGCCAGCACCGACGTTACCTGCGCCGGTTTAAGAGAAGGGTCGAGCGCTTGAGCACGCTGTAAATATGCTTGATTATAAAATTCACTCAGGCTTTGTTGTTCAACCTCGTCAGCTTGAATATCAAGATTAAAGGATTTTGATAAATAACCGGTTGCTTTTACTGTCAAATCTTCACTCGAAATACTAGCGACTAAGATTTCTAAATCATGAAAGTAATTAACGAGTTGGGATTTTTTCATTTCTCTTACGGCGACCAGTTTTGCTGAAACCGTGCCGTTAAGTGTGGTACTAATCTGATCGGATATTGAATAACCAATGATTAAACTTGCACCAAGCAGTGGCAAGATCCCAATAGATATTATCGCAAGAAGAATTCGAGTTTTGATTGTCATAGTAATGCCCCTTACAAATAGTTTAGGAGACAATTCTACTTTTTACAGCGATTATTTAGCGGTTGCTCGCGAATACGTCTGCTTATTTCAAATCAGCTAGCTCAGCACTCGATAAATCGCGCCATTGCCCTAACGCCAAGGTGCCTAGCTCAAGGTTAACCAGGGTTAAGCGTTGTAAATCGACCACCCGATAACCACACACTTGTGCCATTTTTCGAATTTGTCGGTTAAGCCCTTGGGTTAGGGTAATTTTAAATTGATTAAGCCCGACTAATTCAACCGTACATGCTTTAGTGGTAGCTTGTTTTAAGGTAATTGGCTGGCTCATTTTAAGCACAAACTCATCATTAATATTGCCCATGCCATAATAAGGTTCAACCGTCACTAAGTAGGTCTTAGGGTGATTAAATTGCGGTGCTAATAAACGGTGGCACAAGTCACCATCATTAGTGAGCAGTAATAAACCATGCGAGTCTTTATCGAGTCGCCCGACCGGAAACAGCCGTGGGCTAAAAGTAAGCTGATTAATGATGCTGTCGGGATCGTCTTCATTACAATTACAGTCAATGCCAACTGGCTTATTGTAAATAACATAGCGAGCTTGCTTGGCTAAAGTCACCACGGTTCCGGCAATGGCAACCTCTTCGGTGCCATCGACAAAACTCAAATGCCCAGCCAACTTGCCCGCAACCGTCACAACCCCACTATCTATTAAACGACTAGCAGCACGGCGCGAACAAAATCCGCTGCGGCTAATAAACTGCGCTAATCGCATTAGCTCGCTAAAATTTTCATCGGTAACGCTAACGCGTCATTGCCTGACTGGCCAACAAAATAAATAATGGCGCACAAACCGCCTAACGTTAAGACATACCACACACTAGAAACCACCTGCGCGTAACGGTTAAGCGGTAATAGTTGACTGTGATGACGACCACGCCATTCAAACAATATTTCAACGCTGCCAATCAATAGCAGAAAGCCCAATAACGCCAAGCCGAAATAATAACTGGCATAAACACCTAACGCCGCGCCAGCCACACAAGCCACCAAACCGAGTTTTGAGTTAATTGAAAAGGCTATACTTTTTAAAATATGGCCACCATCAAGCGGCAATACCGGCAACAGGTTAAACAAATTGAGTAAAGCATTAAAGACCGCCAAACCAGCCAATATTTCAAGATCAGTGATCCAATAGCCCACTAAACAAGCCAAAGACAAAATTAAACCAAAAAATGGTCCCATGATCGAAATGACAACATCTTGCCAGCGGGTATTAATTTTATCATCGGACATCGCCAAACCACCAACAAAGGGGATCAAGTAAATGCCTTTGGTTTTTAAGCCAAAATATTTCATCGCCCGAATGTGACCGTATTCATGAAAAACCAGACATAAGATCAATGCAATCGCAAATTGAATTGAAAACAACCACGCGTAAGCGGCCAAACTGCCCGCGGCAAATAATACTTTAATCACCTTGGCACTTTTAAATAACTTAAGCGCTAACGATCCCAAACCTACTAAGCTAAATTTAGTGGGTGTTTTCTCACGTTCAGCCACAGAGCGGCGCTCAATGTCGTGTTCGTTCAATTGCTGCTGACTGATTTCGTCATCATTGACCAGTAATTGGTAGCTTAAATCAAAGGGCTGCCACGTTAATTCGACCTTGAGTTGGCAACTAATGGTTTGCTCACCGGCTTGCAGGGAAAACTCATGGCATTGCTGCTCGTTTGGCTCAGCACTCGCCTCGCGCTGAGAAACCAACTGATTGTCCCAATACAGGGCTTGCCACCCGGCCATTGAACCATCTAATCGTAATTCACGACCTAAACATTCTATCTTTAACAGTTGCACTAACATCACCAGCTCAAATTAATATCGCAAGAATTATCGCGATTTTTACCGCCGAGGCAAGCATTAGTTTAAGGATTAGTGAGCCGATGTGGCTTAGATGGTGAAAATAGCCGACCAAGCGGTATATAATGGCCACAGTTTCAACTTAATAAAGCTAATAATGTCTGTATTCAAACTTCAGCAATTTTCTGTAACGCAAGCTGCCAGTGCCATGAAGGTTTGCACCGACAGTTTAATTTTTGGTGCAATGATCCCGCTAACAGCGGCTGATAAGGTATTAGATATTGGCGCCGGTACTGGTCTATTATCGTTAATGGCAATGCAGCTCGGTGCAGCCGACGTTACGGCCGTTGAACTCACCCCACAGGCCGCTCAAGAAGCCCAGCTTAATGTCAGTAATAGTAAATGGGAACAACAAATAACCGTGATAGAGCAAGACATTACTGCTTACGCGGCCCAGCAGTATAACCAGCCTTGTTTTGACCTGATTATCTCTAACCCGCCGTTTTTCGATAATCATTTAAAAAATCAAGAAATGTTAAGAAATACCGCCCGCCATACCGATACCTTATCGTTTAAGGATTTATTAGCGGTATGCGGGCGGTTATTGCGAACGAATGGCCGCTGTTATTTATTAGTGCCTTTAAATCAGGTCGATACCATCGTGGATTTGGCCCAGAGTCAACAACTGCAACTCACTCACCAAAGATCATTAATCACTCAAGTTAACGGCAAGGCCAAACTGGCTGCGCTAACCTTTGAAAAATCAATCACTGTAATGACCCCTGTGCAAGATCAATTAACCATTTACGCCAGTCACCAGCAGTACACGGCACAAAGTGCCGCTTATCTTAGTGAATTTTTATTACGCTTCGCGCGTTAAGCACACAAAGCCTGGGTGACAGCGTCGGCGAGTTCATTTTCGACAAACTTGGTCAATAATCTATTGGCTCCCGACTGGTCGCTCATATTTTGGCAAGCATTACCACTTAGCGAACTGTGCAATAAAATATAACAGTCTTTGCTATGAGACAATTTTCGCAACTGGCGACTCAACGCGTAACCATCCATATGTGGCATTTCAATATCCGAAATGACCATATCAATCTTAACGCCGTCTTCGCCCATTATATCGAGTGCATCCTGACCCGAACTCGCCATAATGTAATCAACACCCATTTGATCTAAGGTATTAGCGATTAATTTTCGTGCCATTCTAGAATCATCGACTGCTAGAATTTTTTTGTCGATTATTTTAGTGGTGTCGAATTTAGGTAAGGCAACTTTGTTCATCTGTGGGGTTAATTCATAAAGAATTTTTTCAACATCAATCAAGCCAACCAAGTCATTGTCTACTTTCAGCACGCCAGACAAATAATGACTGTTACCCGTCGCACGCGGTAACGCACTAACGGTTTGCCAATCAATACTAATAATTTTATCGACTTTCTTAACGAGCAGCCCTTGCATGGTCCGGTTAAACTCGGTCACAATAATTGATGTTTCGCTCGCATCATCACCAACTAAGCTCGGTTGACCGATGACCTGTGATAAGTCAATAACTTGAATGTTTTGGCCACGCAATTCAATTAAGCCAGCAATGCCCGGTTTTGAGCTTGGCAGTCGATTAAGTTTTTTATAAGGTACTATTTCTCTAATTTTTAAGACATTAATACCGTAACTGCCACGACCACTAAGACTAAAACGTAGGATATTTTGCTGATCTGTCATTTGATTTTTCATTGCTTATTTATTTATTGCCATCGGCTGGAAAGATGTTGATTGGTCATTTGGTGGCGATTATAACGTCAAAGCTCTAAAAAGACTATTGCCATAAACCTCAAAGCCAATAAAAGCGCTTTGTCTTAACCCGATATTTACATATACTTGAGGTAATATTTTTATTTAGCTACATGCGCTGGAGCATATGTTGGAACAACGAGATACCCGCTTAGTTAACTGGTTTCGCCAGTCGGCACCTTATGTAAACGCTCATCGTCACAAAACTTTTGTGATCATGATTGGTGGTGAATGTATCGCCCACCAAAATTTCCCTAATATTGTCAATGACATTGCCTTGCTTAATACGCTAGGCATCAAGATTGTATTGGTCTACGGTGCCCGCCCGCAAATTGAAAAAAGCTTGCAACAAAATGGCGTGGAAAGTGTTTTTCATCAGCAGCAGCGCGTCACCACAGAAGAAGCCTTTGGCTACATTAAGCAAGTGGTTGGTCAATTACAGTTAGAAATTAACGCTCAGCTATCGAAAGGCCTTATTAATACCCCAATGCAAGGCGCTAGCATTAACGTTATTAGCGGTAACTTTATTACCGCCCAGCCGGTTGGTATCGCCGATGGCGTCGATTTATGTTACACAGGAAAAATACGCCGGGTTGATGTTGAAGGCATAAAACGCCAGTTGGCTGATAACTCTATTGTTGTGATTAGTGGCATTGGTTATTCATTAACAGGTGAAAGCTTTAACCTCAGTGCTGAAGATGTCGCCACTCAAGTCGCCATCCGCTTAAAAGCCGACAAAATGATCGGGTTCTGCTCTGAAAATGGCGTGTTAGACGCTAATCATCAAGTTATCCCTGAAATGTTCCCACGCGACGCCAAGCAGCGCTTAGCAGAGTTAGAAAGCTCAGGGGGAATTTTAACCGGCACCGCAATCTATTTACGCGCTGCTATTGCCTCTTGCGCCGCGGGTGTGCCGCGCAGTCATTTAGTGAGCTACCGCGAAGATGGCTCATTGCTGCAAGAGCTTTTTTCACGCGACGGCATCGGTACTCAAATTGTAATGGCCAGTTCTGAGCAGTTACGCCCCGCTAGCATTGCTGATATTGCCGGTATCGTTGATCTAATCCAGCCGCTGGAAGAACAACGACTGTTGGTTCGACGCTCACGCGAGCAACTTGAGGTTGAAATCGATCGTTTTACCGTGGTTGAACGTGACGGCTTAATTATCGGCTGTGCCGCGCTATACCCGTCTAAAGATGGTGTGGCCGGAGAATTAGCCTGTGTTGCAACTCACCCTGAATATCGTAATGCCTCGCGTGGTGATGCCTTAATAGACCAAATAAGCCTGCAAGCAAAAGAACTTGGTTTAACGCAATTATTTGTCTTAACAACCAGCTCGATTCATTGGTTTCGCGAACGCGGTTTTGAACCCGTTGGTTTAGATCAGCTGCCAATCGAAAAGCAAGCCTTGTATAATTTTCAACGTAATTCGAAAATTATGATCAAGAATATTAAGTAATATTGAGCAGATGAAATTCTTAAACAAATTTAGCAAAGCCCCAATAAGAGTGCTCAAGCTAAACCGGAAACGCGCTAAACTGCGTTTTCGGTGGAGCATGATCAGTCTTAAACAAGCTCTGGCGCAAGAAAAGCAAGAAACCAAAGAAATGCTGACTATTTATGCCAAGTTAACTAAGGGCAATGCTAGCAAAGCTGAGATAACGAGTGCCAATAAGCAATTTTTGGATATATTGAAGGGGCTCGGCTTAGGCGTGTTTGCGCTATTACCTTTTGCGCCAATCACCATTCCACTGCTAATTAAGCTCGCGAAAATGGTTGGAGTAGACCTGTTACCGAGCTCGTTTTACCAAGACGACAAAGACTAAGCCAATCTTAGATTGGCTTACATTCGATTAATTTTAAACTCGCCTTAACTCTATTTAAAACACAGCTTAACGCTATAAAGTGCGGCGTGGCTGCACCACCAAGTTTGAAAAAATCAATCCAGCAATTAACGACATAAAAATCATTAACGCTTGAGTGCCCATCGGCTCCGTTCCTAGCATGTTCTCGCCAGAGACTATGGTGTTTAAGCCGATGTAAACCTTACTGCCTGGCACCAGAATAACCAAGCCTTGCAAAGACACAATAACAGCCGGAGCTTTTAGCACCCGTGCATAAACATTGGCATAAATACCAACACAAAAAGCGCCAAAGAAAGTGCCCAACGCAATGTCAAAATAGCTAGCGGCTAATAAACTGGTTGAATAAGCAATAAAACCAGACATCACGCCCCAAAATGCATCTTTGAGCCGCGACTTAAACATCACCACTAAACTGCCAGACAACAGCAATACCGCAAACCAAGCGGTCCATTGTGGAATGGGCGTCGGCTGCACAAACTCAACCTTGCCCCAGCAGGCATATCCTAATTCCAAACCCAATACCGCACCAAAATATAGCTTAAACAGCAGCATAATGGCATCCATAATTCGGGCAGTACCAGAAACCAAGTTACGCGCGGCCAACTCACGTAAACCAAGGGTTAACGCCAAACCAGGAATAAATATTATGATGCTGGACAATACAACTAATGAGGCATTAATACTGGGATCTAAATGCATTGCCCCCGTAACAATAAATGCCGAGATAAGTGCCACTAATGGTTCGAGAGTATGAGCAAGCCGCTCTGAAAATGTCGACCAATAAACAAAGCCATACACCAGAAGACCGAGCCAGAACGACCAAAACACATCACTCCAACTGGTGCCCATTAACATCGCAAAAGCGCCGCCTGAAATAGCAAAAGCGACCAACGTCGTTAGTTGCGAATAAGGGTTGGGCTTGTTTTCGATTTCATCAAGACGCTCACGGGCTTGTGCTAACGAGCGTTTACCCGTCGCAAGCTCGTCAACTAATTCATCGGTCCGTGCCAACGAACCCAAATCTATTTCACCAGGATTAACGCGTACCACGTGATGAAACTGCTGACGCTCGCCAAAAGCATCATCGTTTAATTGATCTTTTTCCCACATCACGAAAGTCAATGCGGTCGGCGAGACCAAAAAAGATCCTTCCATGCCAAGAATTGAAGCGACATTACTTAAGTGTTCTTCTAATCGATTGGCGGAGGTGCCAGCTTTATGTAACGATTTACCGAGTTTAATTATAAAACTTCGACGCTGGGCAAATGTTGACGATGTCACGAGTTTTTCCTAAATAAGCAATTTGGGACAAGTTCACTTTCAAGTACAATGAAAGTAGCTGAACAATAAAAAGCGCGATTTTATCCTGATTTAACCAAGAGTAAAGCTTTTTTGTAACCAGAAAAACCAAGAAAGAATGACAAAGCAGATAGAATAACAAAACAACAACATATCTCATTGTTTTTTAGATGATTTTTATATTTAGCTTTAATGGATATTTTGAGTAAAAATAACTAATATCGATTAGATAATTAAATATTACAAGCACTTCAATCATTTATGATCTTAAGCGCGATAAACAACCCGACAACAGCACAGTAATTGAACAGCAAGCCATAATTTCACAGCTTGCTATCGATAATTTATGCCGCTTGAGCAAGCTTAGTTACCGGTTCTTGAACTTTCGGTTCACCTAAAGGCAAAACAACTCGACCATATTGCTCATTGATCACTTGCGCCATTGCTGCATAAATTGCGCTTGCGCCACAAATAATGCCTTCATAACCAGCAATCACTCCTAAAACTTCAGAACCGGTAAAATCTTTAACGGCTAGTAGAAAGAACAGTACAGTTAAGCTGCCAAAGATAAATTGAGTAGCGCGGTTCATTTTCAAGGTAGCAATAAACATGAATGCAGTAAAGATGCCCCACATTAATAAATACATGCCCATAAACTGTGGTTCGGTTGCTTCAGCCCAACCTAATTCTGGAAAGACCAATAAAGCAACTAAACTGATCCAGAAAAATCCGTAAGAGGTAAAAGCAGTTAAACCAAAAGTATTGTTTTTCTTAAATTCTAAAATACCAGCGATAACTTGCGCAAAGCCGCCGTAACATAATCCCATTGCTAAGATCATAGCACTAAGCGGGAAAAAACCTGCGTTGTGAATATTAAGTAAAATAGTGGTCATGCCAAAGCCCATTAGGCCCAGCGGTGCAGGGTTTGCGTAATTAGTCGACATTGTCGGCTCCAAAATAAAAAAGAGCGCTAAGGTAGCAATATAATGCAGCCATAGGTAGTTAAATCTTGCGATATTTTAAACTTTGTTAGCCAGCTCAAATCTTTGTTTAAAACTCGTACAGCAACAACTTAGCCCGCCCTATTGCCGTCACAAAACCAAAACATTTCGCTAACAAATTATGGTGATTTCTTTGTTATTCAACTAACAAATAACCGTCGTAAATAACGTGTACGAAGAGATATTACCTAGTAGGTTAAATATTATTTATTGGCTTAATTACGGTAAAGGTTAACGCACAAGTTGAAGTGTGTTTTGCAGAGAAGTTTGATTTAGTACCGGCTGAACTCGTTAAAGTAACGAAGTCAGCCAATACCATGGTGGGCTCGAGAATGGTCGTATTATCAAAGCTATCATATCGCTTTGGGCGCCGATCCCCAAGACCACAAACAACAGGAGAAAACGGCAAAGCAATCTGTTATTGCGTTACCGGAAACCCCATCATTTCAACCATTTTCACCCAAGGCTTGCGCCAGCCACCCTTGTGTTCAACCGTGTCAATTGCATACATGGTCAGTTTAGCGCCGATCCAACGTAGTGGTTCAGGGGGAATATAGCCAGGCAATGAGGTAGCAAAGCTTAATTTGGTTTCACTAATGTCATTGTTATCTAAAATAGCCAAACCAACTCGCGCGCCAAAACGGGTCGCTGTTACACCAAAACCAGAATAGCCACCGGCATAAATCATATCACCATTGTAATAATGCTGATAATGCACGGCCATTCGAGTAGTAAGGGCAATGGGCCCACTCCAAGCATGCGAAAATTTAATTGCTTTTAGGCTAGGGAAAGTACGATAAAATTGCTCAACTAACGGTAAAAAGTTCTCTGCTGATTTATCCGCTTTAGGATCGGTATCATTATTAAAAAAGTAACCGAGCCGGCCACCAAATAAAATTCTATTATCGGCAGTAAGTCGCATGTAATTGAGCTGAATTCTGGTGTCATAAATACCTTGACGGTTTTTCCAACCAAGCTCAGCCATTTGCTCATCCGTTAATGGCTCAGTAACCACTATCCTGTCACGAATAGCCGATACCCGCTTTTTAATTTTGTTACTGCCAGCTGCAAAAGCATTGGTCGCAAGCATTACCTTATTCGCTTTTATCGAGCCGTTAGGAGTACTAACTACCACGCCAGGATTAAGATGAGTCGAGCTGACCAAAGGAGTGTATTCATAAATTTTAACCCCCAAACTTAGCGCTGCTCGTTTTAAGCCCCAAGCCAGCTTAGCTGGGTGCACCGTACCACTGCGTTTTTTAGACCACAAACCACCATGAAACAAAGGCGAGTTTATTTCTTGTTGAACCTGCTCTTTATCCAATAAGTGGGCGTCATGACCGTACTTTTTATACAGCTCAAATTCAGTTGAAATATCATCTAAACCTTCATCGCCAATAGAAACGGTCAGCTCACCGCCCCACTCAATATCGCAATCGATATTGTAACGCGCTATCGTTGCTTTAAATCCGTCCATGTTTTCTTTGCCGAGCCGTTCAAGCTCGACCATTTCATTAGGAAATAACCGTTCAGAGTTGACCAGACCATGCATTACCGACGTTGACAAAATAGCGGCAGGACGACCTGAAGCACCAATAGCTGCGCATTGCGCTTCAATAATAACGACATCGCGACTCGGATCAGCCTCTTTGGCATGAATAGCTGTCCATAAGCCGGTAAATCCACAGCCAACAATCAACAAGTCGCAATCAATATCTTGCTGCAAACTAGGCTCTGGTTGTGGCGCGGCTTTGTTGTCTAACCAATAAGGGAAAAACTTCGTTTTAAGTAGGGCCTGTTCGGCGGTTGATTTGGTGACCATTGGTTATGCCCTTTTTTTACTTTTATTGTTGGGATCAGATTAACTGTAGGCGATTACAGTGCCTGCCTTAGCCACAACTCGCAATCCCACGATCAGGGGGGAATAACACCACCATTACTGCCATTGCACAGCAACATCGGGAGCCATACCGAATAACTACTGGTATTTAAGGGATTAAGTGGCATAACATACCTGTCTTATTCAAGGTGTAGCAAAAAACCTTACCCAGAACTTAAGTTATGTACCTAAATAGCGGACGATATTAAATGAAGTATAAATGGATCCTGTTTGACGCCGATGAAACCCTCTTTCACTTTGACGCTTATCAAGGGTTACACTTAATGTTTTCCCGGTTTGGCATTACATTTACCAAGCAAGATTTTGCTCAATACCAAAAAGTAAATAAACCGCTCTGGGACGACTACCAAAATGGGGTGATCAGTGCGACGCAGCTGCAAAACATTCGTTTTCAGCCGTGGGCTGAGCCGTTAAACCTAACAACTCAAGCCATCAACAGTGCTTTTCTCAGTGCGATGGCCGACATTTGTGCCCTATTACCCGGCGCACAAGAACTATTAGATAACTTACAAGGCCGTGCGCAACTTGGCATCATTACCAATGGCTTCACCGAGCTACAACAAATACGTTTAGAGAAAACGGGAATTCAAGATCGTTTTTCAGTGCTGATTATTTCTGAACAAGTCGGCGTTGCTAAACCCGACCCCGCTATTTTCGACGCCGCATTCTCGCAAATGAACCATCCAAACAAAGACCAAATTTTAATGGTGGGTGACAATCCCCATTCCGATATTCTCGGCGGCAATAATGCAGGCATTGATACTTGTTGGCTTAATGTTCAAGGGCTGCCTGTTCCCGAGGGAGTTAAACCAAGCTACCAAGTGGCAACGCTAGGTGAACTTAATCAACTATTAAAAATCGATTAAAAACTCAGCTAATCCCCATCAATAAAGTTACGGCGACTTACACGACTAACTGCAACATCAACAAGAAAGTTAATTGCAGCGCCGTGGCTTTATCTTAAAAAGGTCAAAGGATCGACCATTTCAGCCAAGCCATCTGGTATCGCTTTAAGAGACGCGATAAACAAATAAAACAGCTCCGATTGCGTGCTAACGTCAAGCTTTATGTAAATGTTTTTTCGATGATACTTAATTGTTTCTGCGCTATTTTCTAGCTTATCGGCAATAGACTTTATTGAATGACCATGCAATATCAACTTCAATACTCGCCCCTCGCCCGGAGTTAAAATTGAGCTGCCAAATTTAACCAGCGCATTATCAAGTTGGCGTTCAAGGTTGGGTAATTTAGGTTCGCTGAGCTGTTGTCGCCATTTATTGATGATGCTTTTAAGCAACGGATAAACAATATTAAGCTGCTCAATATCATGAGCCACAAAAGGTGACTCGTTGCTATGGCGTACAAACGAAATCGATATAATGACGCCATCTGGCGCTTGAAACAAAATACAAATTTCATCTCGAAAGCCTAGCTGCGCATAGAAATAACGAAAGTAATCAGATTGCTCAAAACTATCGGGCGCAACGTCCTTAATGGTAAATGCCCCTGCAATTTTCGATTCAACAGCTTGGCAGTAAAAAGGATCTAACAGGTAAGCGCCATTGTCATAAGCCTCAATGTGCGATTCAACCTTTTCATTGGCGAGCAAGCGATGGTGGACGGTTTGCGGAGATTGGCCAGCAGGGAAAACGGTGATCATGCCGCTACTTGCGTCGATCAGCTGCTCTAAACCTTTTAATAATAGCCCAATCGCCTGAGCATTAAAATTGTGGTTAATAACCTGAGCAACGACCTCAGACCATAGCGTTAATTTATTAATATGATTCATAAAACCAGCAATCTTTTAGCGTCGACAGGGTAACAAAGCCGCCATTATAAATTAAACGGCCAAAGTCAGCACCCTTTGGCATCGCATTGTTCTTAACGACACCAAAATTAAAGCACTGATATAAACATATATTTATCAGTGCCCAGTTGCCGTTTAGCCGCGATATTTTACGCCCGGCAATACACACAGCATTTCATAGAGCAAGTTAGCACCCAGCAGCGCTGTATTGCCCGTGGTATCGTAAGCTGGTGATATCTCGACCAAATCGCCACCAACAACGTCCAAACCTTTACAGCCTCGAATAATTTCAAGTGCTTGTGGTACGGTTAAACCCGCAATTTCGACCGTTCCTGTGCCCGGTGCATAAGCAGGGTCAATGCCGTCAATATCAAAGCTAATATAAACCGGACCACCAGCCACTTGCTCTCTGACTTCTTCCATCAAAGAAACCAATGATTTATGCCAGCATTGCTCAGCCGTTACCACCCGAAATCCCTGATCTGCTGGCCAATCAAAATCTTCAGCCTCATAGCCCGTTCCCCGTAGCCCGATTTGTATTACTCGCTTTGGATCTAGTAACCCTTCTTCAACTGCGCGGCGAAATGGAGTGCCGTGGGCAATCTTTTCACCAAACATGTGATCATTAATATCGGCGTGCGCATCGATATGTACCATGCCGATCGGACCATGTTTTTTCGCCAGCGCCCGTAAAATTGGTAACGCGATAGTATGGTCACCACCAAGCGTCAGCGGAATACAATTGTGCTCGAGCACGTCATCATAGAAATCTTCTATAATATCAATACTTTTCATTAGGTTAAATGGGTTTATTGGAACGTCGCCGATATCTGCAATTTGCAAACTATCAAAAGGCGCGGCCCGCGTAGCCATATTGTAAGGGCGTAACATGCGCGACTCATCACGAATTTGTCGCGGTGCTAAACGCGCACCGGGTCTATTTGAGGTACCCAAATCAAATGGCACGCCAATAAACGCAACATCTAAGTTCTGTGCGGTTTCCTGAGCAGGTAAGCGCATCATTGTGGCTGGGCCGCCAAAACGAGGCATTTCATTACCGCTAAGTGGTTGATTAAATTTGTTTGATGTTTGGTTGTCGGACATTATATTTTGCCTCTGATATTTTTAATAAATAATGGAAATAGCTGCCTAAACAACCGTGATAACGTATATTTTGCGCAGCGTTTCAAGCACCTCGAACCGACCGTGCCAGCCTACGGGCAGCACATAAGAGTCGCCCGGTCCAAAATGCTCAACGGGACCACCCGTCGTCGTTAGCGCGACAGTGCCTGAGATAATGGTGGCAAACTCGCTAAAACCATCACAAATAAGTTGTTCAGCGTAAGGGGTGCATTGCCAAGTACCTGTTGTTACCTTGCCATCACTGGTTTCGTAATGAACTGCTCCGGTTTCGTTGCAGGTACCACTAAGCACAGCTTCAGACGGGACCGCGCGGCACATACTTAACGGCTCTTTACCTATGCCCTCTTTATTAATTCTGATTAACGAACTCACTAAATTGCTCCAACATCTATTGCTATGGTGTTATTTTCTATTGATATAGCAAAACATATGCCAAAACATAATTTCATTATTATTCATCACCTTAAAAACAAACAATTCTATATTGAATTATAAGTTACTGGCCGACCATTCATTTATGAATTACAATTCACAAATGAATAACGCTGTTTTCTCCGTTAAGGAACCTTAATATGTCTACCGATCCTGAATTAGAACTTGCCGCCGCATTGGCTTATTCCCCTGGCAATATTGTTATTTCGAATGCCCAAGGCATTATTGTTAAAGCCAGTGCCAGCAACGCAGCTATTTATGGCGTAAATAACGACAGCTTTATCGGTGCCTCGCTTTATGATTTAGAGGCACAGGGCATTTTGAACCCTTCGGTGTCGTTAGAAGTATTAAGAACCGGCAAAGAAGCGCAAGTAATGCAGGTAACTCACCATGGTCGAATAATGATGACTCAGGGTTACCCAATATTTGACCAAAACAATCAGCTGTACCGTGTCATCAGCTTTGCCACCGACTTAACCGAAATACGGCAATTAAAGAAAGAATACGAATGGTTGCAGTCGCAGTTCATGCGCCAACCTACCGAGCAAGCTTCCAATGACCAACTCGAGCTACCATCAAAAAGTCAGGTTATTGGTAAAATTCACCAACTGCTCAATCGGGTGTCTCATTCTGATGCCAGTATTTTATTTTTAGGCGAGTCTGGGGTCGGTAAAACAGCCTTTTCAAAACTAGTTCACAATTTAAGTAACCGTGCCGACGGTCCTTTTATTGAAGTGAACTGCAGTACTATTCCTGAATCCTTGTTCGAATCTGAAATGTTCGGTTATAGCGGCGGCGCTTTTACCGGTGCCAGCAAGCAAGGAAAAATGGGCCTCATTGAACAAGCACAAGATGGCACGTTATTTCTTGATGAAATTGGTGAACTGCCCTTGGCAATGCAAGCCAAGCTGCTTAAAGTATTGCAAGACGGTAAGGTTTGTCGCCTTGGCAGCTCCACCAGCAAACAAATAAATTTCAGGCTGATTACTGCAACCAATCAAGCGCTCAATAAACGGGTCGACAATGGCGAGTTCAGACTCGACTTGTATTATCGGATCAATGTAATTCCTATTTCGATCCCACCGCTTAGAGATCGAATTGAAGACATTCCGGTGTTGCTCGATTATATTTTAGCGAATCTTAATAAGCGTTACGGCGAAGACAAAATTATATCAAGCCACTTAAGACGCAATTTTTTAAACCATGATTGGCCAGGCAACGTGCGCGAATTAGAAAACGCAATGGAACGCTCGTATTTGGCCAGCACCGGTAAAATGCTGCAACCCTTTGACGATTTCTCTGGCAATGAGCCATCGCTTGAACTTACAAATAACCAAGCCACCACTAACACCCAAATATCGCAAGTGGTGCCGGGCCAACGCTCCTTGGCCCAAGCCATGGACGAGGTTGAAAAACAGCTATTACAAAATGCGCTTGAACACTGCAAAGGCAGTTATGAGTTAGCGCGCTATCTCGACATTAGCCAGCCCACAGCATCGCGCAAACTAAAAAAACACGGTTTAAATTAACTATCCAAAAGAAAAAGCCCGAGTGATAATCCACTCGGGCTTTATTGAGCAACAGGCTAACCAACATCGCCTATTCTTATGAGCTTGTGTTATGAGCTTCTTGGCGCAGTCTCCAGCGCCACTTTACCGCTTTTATTAACGTTTTTTCGAACCAATACTTCACCAAACGCTAAGGTAATAATAAGACCAACGCCAACTTGCATCACATAAGTTACATCTAATGGCTCGCCAGGGATCCAAAAGAATAACAAAATTGACAGCAATAAAATCAAGATGCAAACACCCGACACCAAATAAGCAACCAATGGACCACCAGCTAACTTAAATGGTCGTTCCAGCATTGGCTCACGTGCTCTCGAGTTTAAAAACGAACAATGCATTGCAATGTAAGGCATTAAAAAGATAATCGCACTAAACGAAAACAGGGTCCAAAATAGCTCTTCAGCAGAACTCGCCATCAAACCATAAATAATTAAAATACAACCACTGGTAATACTTAACAAAATTGATGAACCTACTGGCGCGCCGTGCTCTTTGTTAACAATGCCAAATACCGCAGGCATTTCTTTTTCTTGTCCCGCTTCAGCCATCGCACCATTGCCGCCTAACGTCCAAGCAACCATAGTCGCAAAGAAGGTAAACAAGGTCGCAATGCCCAATACTGTTACCACTAACTGCCCCATTTCAGACGAGCCAAATAGTTCATTAAGCGTTACCGCGAAAATACTGACAATTTCAACATCTTCAGCCGGAATTGCGGCCAAAATACCCGCAGTACCAAAAATATAAAAAATTGACGTTAACAGACCTGCTACAAACATCGCCTTAGGAATATTCTTGCCCGGATTAATAATCTTATTACTTTCAGACATAATAAGTTCT
Organism: Gammaproteobacteria bacterium; assembly: GCA_013214945.1. NCBI lineage: Bacteria > Pseudomonadati > Pseudomonadota > Gammaproteobacteria > Gammaproteobacteria bacterium. The sequence goes on along the minus strand of JABSRT010000021.1, from coordinate 40,934 downwards.
AACCCAAGACAGCCATAAACAATTACCGGAATGTAAGCAAAACCAGCGCTAAGATCGTCCATTGCCGCACTAAAACTTAAATTATTGGCAAAACCATTGTCTAAACCATAATTAAGACCAGCGACCCCAATAATAGTGATAACAGCAAACTTAAGCGGTGTTGCTAAGGCCAAAATCCATTTAGTTAACGACAGTGGCATACAGTTAGTGATACCAAGTAAAGCACACATAACAATGCCAACCCCAATTTGCATCCAAAGTGTCATATCAGGGAAGAACATTGCCGACAACATGCCTGAAAACATAATAAAGACCGAAGGCACCCACAGTACAATGTTAATCCAATACATCCAGGTGATGCGCGCTGCCCAGCGCGTACCAAAAGCATCTCGAACCCAAGCGTAAATACCGCCTTGGTCGGGGTAAGTGGCGCCCATTTCAGCCGTTACCAACAAATTAGGCAACATAAAGAGTACTAAAGTTACAACCCACCAAAACACGGCATAAGGGCCAACGGATGCAGATAAAGCAATTTGATCGACCAACAAAATGGCCGCAATACAATAGATCACAATGTCCTTAAAGCGGAACATATTGCGCTGATTATTTTCGGTTGTCATGTAACTCTTCCTCATTAATTTCTTGTTATAGTATGTTTAACGATTTTTAATTTAATGCCGTAATTTTTAAGAGATAATTGATTTCGTTTCGAAGAACTCCTCTACGCCGAAACTGCCCAGCTCACGCCCATTGCCCGACTGTTTATAGCCGCCAAACGGCGCTTGATTGTTCCACTGGCCATCATTGATATAAACCTGTCCGGCTTTAATCTGGCGAGCAATTTTTAACGCAACGTCCTTATCTGTCGCCCACACTCTTGCCGACAAGCCATAAGGCGTGTCGTTGGCAATATCAATTGCGTGTTGTTCATTTTGATAAGGGATCAGGCATAACACAGGGCCGAATATTTCTTCGCGAGCGATCTGCATTTGATTGTTAACGTCGGCAAAAATGGTCGGCATCACATACGCACCTTCCCTAAGCTCGGCAGGAAGTTCGACCCCGCCAGTAATTAACCGTGCCCCTTCAGCCAAGCCCACTTCAATATAATCACGCACCTGTTGACGCTGATTAAGCGATACCATCGGTCCCATCATCGAATCAGGATGCAATGGGTCGCCCACGACAAAAGATTCAGCAGCCTTTTTAGCTAACTCGATCGCCTCTTGATACTGCTCTTGGTGCACCAACATTCGGGTTAATGCCGTGCAGGTTTGGCCAGAGTTAAACATCACGTCTTCAACACCCAAAGTCACGGCGGTCGCCAAATCAGCATCAGGACAGATAATAAATGGCGACTTACCACCTAGCTCTTGGCAAACACGTTTAATGGTTGGCGCTGCAGCTTGAGCAATCCTAATCCCTGCGCGAGTCGAACCTGTAAAGGACACCATATCAACGTCAGGATGGCTGCACATTGCCTCACCAACCTCATCGCCATAACCATTAACCAAATTAAACACGCCCGCTGGCAAACCAACCTGATCAATAACCTGAGCCAATAAAAAAGCATGCAGTGGCGCAATCTCGCTTGGCTTAACCACCATGGTGCAACCTGCTGCAAGCGCAGGAGCAACTTTGCCAATCATTTGATGCAACGGGTAGTTCCACGGATTAATAAAAGCACAGACACCAATCGGCTCTTTGCTGACTTGGCTATTGCCAATAGTTTGAGTCTCATTGATCAACTGAGCATGTGTCGCGTGGCTATGCAGCGCTTCAATTGGATCTAGTACTTGCACCTCACGACAAAAATCTAATGGCGCGCCCATTTCAGCGGTAATGGTATTGACCATTTCTTCGCTATAGTCGTTTAGTGTATTAGCGATGGCGGTGATATAACGCGCTCGTTCAGTGCTGCTTAGCTGCGACCAGCTTTTAAACGCATTGGCAGCTGCAGTAACGGCTAAGTCGACGTCGCTGGCATTAGCAAGCGGTACCTGACCAATCACTTGATTAGTAGCAGGGTTAATGACATCTATAACCTCGGTGCCACGAGGCTCAACCCATTGGCCATTGATATAGAGTTTGTTATAAATTTTCATAAGAAGTCTCGATGTTTTAATTATTATTAACGATTGCGCAACGTTAGATGGCTAATGATAGGGGTACAATGCCAGAATGATGCCAAATATAAATAAGCATACATAACAAAAGGTTAAGTAACGCCAATTCAAAAGTGAACAAAATGTTACACAATTTCAATTCAAATATGACTCTTAATGCACTATTGAATCAAAACCGGCGATAAAAATACCTATAAACGCCAGCACACGCAAATTATCTCGACTCAAAAAACAAATAACATCAATAAAGTCAGCACTGAAATGTATTGGCTGTAGGGGAAACGTTAATAATTAGTACGTTGCAGCGGGGTTTTAATCGAAATGGGCTTCTTTAGATAGTGGGGGAAAGTGGCTTACGATTGATTGTGTCAATTTGATTTGGGGATTCAGTTTTGTATAGGGGCTGGTAGAGCAATCGTATTGAGCTAACTGATCAACGTAGCTTATCAATGTCTGGGTTTAAATAAATTAAAATGGGAGTTGGTCGATAAGTCAGCTTCGTAAGCTCTTGATTTGCTCTTCTAAAGACTTTCATAGATAGTGACCATTCACGTGTGTAACAAGTAGTGTAGCAAACCGTGTAACAGACCGAAATGATTTTCTGAGAGACAGTCAACACGTAGAGTTTGAACACTATACCCTCTATGCCACAGCTATATTACTTGGCAGCTAATGACTGGCAATGTCAGTATGGAAGTTCTAGCAAAACAATGTGGCACCAGTATTCAAACGCTTGAGCAACACTATAGCCATGTGGTACCGAAAATGTTTACCAAAGAACTATCTGGTGTTGATATCGGCACAACTAAGCCAAAGAAAAAACAACAAAATCGAAGAATTCAGCAAAGGTCATCAGTATGCTTAAAGAGTGGAAAGTTGAATATAATAACCAAGTTATGTGTATTTATTTAAATAAAAAATAATTATTCATGAAAGCATCCCTTTAGTGTTTCATAGTTTAATCGTTTTCTTGGTCTTATATTTAGTTCACCATCGATGATCTTACACCGTTGCTGGTGTACAGATTCATTAAGCCACAATAGGGTAATGGTCTATATTTTTCCACCTGCAACCAAGTTATCATCATTAGGGTGCGGAGAAACAGTATCTCCGTCAACGTTAAAGCAGCCACTTCTCCTCGTTCCACTTATAGCATCAATAAAAAGGGTTTTAATTTCAGAATAATCTTTAAATACTGTCATCCAAACACTGAAAAATCCAGTTCCCAACATAGACCTTATAACTCCATTAACTACAGCCACATTATTTATATTAGAACGGTAACCTTCTAAAGAGTCTTCGGCGACCCCCCAGATTTCAAGTCTTTGAGAAGCTCTATCTTGAGCTATTACATTTTCATCTGCGTCATAAGTTTTTCGTAAACCTTTGTCTAATCCAACTAATTTCAAGGAGTTGTTCGCTAAAATAGAGTGTGCTGCTGATAAGTGTACCGCAGGTACAACGGTTCCGTCTGCTGAATACAAGAACGCGGAAAACGTGTTATCTCTATCGGGTAAAAACAAACTATTGAAAACAACTAGCTTATCTTTTTTTGTGGAATTGCAGTTAACACATGCAAGAAGGAAATTGGTCCATGTGCATTCTAATTCAGGTTTCCCATGCACACCACCTTTGGGCTCAATATGCTCAACCGCCAAATTAGTTGGGATTGAACGCTCGCAGTAACTGCAATATGACCCTATATGCCTTCCATTAAATCCCCCTTTACTAATCTGTGCGATCAAGTCATCTTTCGCATATTCATATTTTGTAAAATCAGTTGCAATAGGTGAGTTACCACGTCTTACCGGCCTCAAAATTCTTTGCCTGTTTTTACGGAATATTTCAGCTCTAAAAATGCTTGATATGCAGGATTATCTGCAAAAGGCGCTATTTTAGATGCTAAGCGCTTTTTAAATTCCTCTTGCTTTTCTTCTGGACTATTTTCCATTTCATCTAATTCTTGCAAAAAGGATTTTGCGATCTTTTTCATTTTTTCATATTCAATTGAAACATCAGGTCGTTTGATCCCCATATTTCTTGATATTTCTTCAATTCCTAAATTTGAATACTGTGAAAGAGGCTCTCCATCTAACATTATTAATTCATCACTATGTCGTAAAGACTGAATTAAAAATGGGGAGTGAGTAGTACAAATAAATTGGATATTTGGAAATACTTTACGTAAATCTTCAATTACCCTTCTCTGCCACTTAGGGTGCAAGTGCAGGTCTAATTCATCGATTAGAACTACCCCTTTCACTTTTTCACTCGCTTCCCCATCTAAGTGAGGATTTAAAATTGCAGCCCTCCTTGCAATGTCACAAAATAATCCAAGGATAGTTCTTTGTCCGTCACTTAAGTGCTCGAAAGGAATAGTATTACCATTATTAAATTCAACCATCACACGCTTTTCTTTGAAGTCGAATTTAAAATCAGAACAATTTTCCAAGGCTGAAACAGCTGCGTATCTAATTGCTTTTAATACTTGTGTATCAGCGCCTTCATCTAATGAAATTAACTTTTCACTTAATAGCCATTGAGCAATAGCTTTATCATCGGCACCAGTATGGAAGCAGTCTAAATATGGATCAAATCTTGAATATTTCAACTGTGCAGTTTCTTCAACGTCTATATTTTTACTCGGCTTCCATAATCGATCACATTCATAAAAAGCGATAACAGGAAGATCAAACTTATTTCCCTTTTCGATGTAGTTAAAAATATTTTGAGTTAAGTTCTGAAATCTAACGTTATAACATTTCTCAGAATACCCTTCACTATGCGGATGAGCGTACCTCATTCCTGCTGTAGTTATTGTGTTTAAGCTTCCTTGTCTTCTAGTCCGCTTCCAGGATGCTAAGCCTTCTGCACGCTTCTGTAATGGGCTAACCACAAGCGCTTTTCCTACAGCCTCAATTTTTGTGAACTTTGTTTTATCAAATCTTTGATCTATTTGAATTTCTCGGATTTCATCATCTTCAATCGCTCTAAGATTATATTCATTTGCTATATACGCGTGCGACCACCCTGCAACTGCAACTGCAACTGCATTTAAGAGAGATGTTTTCCCACTACCGTTTACACCAATAATTAGATTGAAATTTGAATTAAATTCAAACTTTGCATTTTTAAATAGTTTGTAATTTTCAATTTCAATGGAATCAAGTTTCATGTTTTTTTACTACTGTTTAAGGTAAACTAAATATTACATTGCTCATAATAATTAGCTCAACACTTATTTTTAATAGAAGGCATATTTTGTATGTACCTTCGCGACTTACCTATGTATATACAGTTTATCTTTTTACTACCTATAAGTCTTTACTTCACAGCTAGAATATTGTTACTTAGGTCTACAACGTACGGGATTAATTACAGATACATAAAATCTCTCTTTTTATGTTATTTACACAAGTAATAACTAGGTATAAAGCGAGCAATACAAGCAACATATAATATTTTGTAAGTCGCTTTGCTCCCCTAAGCGGTTAGTAAACAACCAAAAATATTCTATTCAATTCAATTATTTTAAATATCAATCAATAATACGTGGATGGAAGCCAAAACATCATGGATTTGATCCGTGATGGTGGAGGATGATGTTTTGGCTTGACGATGGTTCATTGATGTGGAGCTGGATTTATAAAATTATTTATTTTTCAATCGCTCAACTATAAGCCAGTGAGAATATTACCTAAGCTCATAATCACGTTATTTGTCTATCAATGGATATTGTCAGCGATCTTTGTTGCTGGCATGTTGATTGAAAGTGATTAATAATTATGATGATGAAGCAATATAGCGGTCGTTTTCTGAATCCGAACCCTGACAATGCTCACTTAGCTACAGAATAAAACGGATTAAGTGCGGCCTGATTCCAATTTACTAAGATCAAATTCTAAATCTTTATGAATATATTCTTTACTCTTAACTTGCCATACATTTGAATTATTTAGATATCTGGATAAAACAATTTTAGCAAAAAGAGTTTGTATAGGCTGAGGGTCTAGTGAATCAAAGTCTTTGACCACTATAATAAGCTCACCTTTTTTCATTGCAACCACATGAGAAAACCTACCACCTCCGCAGTCAATCTCACATTTTTTATCAGCAATGAAAAAATCTCCAAAGCCACTATATCTAGACCAAATTTCAATTACTCCAACACCGTAACAACCACTACCACCATTAAAACCAAAATCGCATTGATAAATAACCACATAAAATGGTTCTTCATATTCAGTTATCGAATCTTTAATCGCCAACTCATTCTTTATTAAAGTAAAGTCCCAACAATCTCCCATTCTCTCAGCGTGCGAAATGGCCATGCTTAACACTTTATCCTCCTCCAGCTGCTGTGACCTATCAGAAGGTAGTTCATACGTAATTTCAGAAATATTCATCAATGGGTAACTACTTGTGTTTGCAGAGTTATCCGACATTGTTCGCAGTACCTTATATTCATCGGTGGCAAATAAAAATGAATGATATTTGACTAATAACTCTTCCTTCGTAGAATCACGTTCCATTTGCTTACGCACCGTCTCATAGAACTGATTAATATCTTCTTCGTCAACGGAGTCATGGGTATCAATCATGTATTTACCTACAAAATCTTTCATACTCCAACCAAGTAGTGCAATTGTTTGCTTAATCGATTGCTGCAGCTCTTTTATTCGTCTGATCTCTAATTCTTTAAAATAATCCACAAATTAATCCCTTTAATAGTAATTCTGTCCCGGGTTGTCCCCTATCCCTTTGTTATTGTATGCATATCCCAGCAAGAAGGGAAAATTCTAACTTTAAAATAAGGAAATACCATGTCTAAAAGAACTACTACACAAACCGTTGCTGCAACTCCTTCAGGCACAGTTCGCCCACCAAACGGTCCTAGCACTACAGGGAAACCGTCAGGTAAAGGCCGTGGAAATAATCCGTCTAAAGGAAAGTAAGGAGCATTTTATGCCAGATTCATCGGATATGTCAGATGAAGAGTTAGATCTCTGGTCTGATATTAACAATCCAAATAATGATGCTGATATGGATGATTGGGCTGATACCCATAATCCAAACAATGATGATTATTTGGATTAATTATAATAAACAGCTTGGGTTAATTCCCAAGCTGTTTACGTGATTTAACATTTCCATCAAGCAAATAAAAACACTTATTCTAATACCTTGTAACTGAGGTAATAAATTTCCTTCATAGTATCTTCCATGTACACAGACAAACTTTTTCTTTGAGCCGTAACGACTAAACGAATCATCAATGCATGTTTTAAGTACAGCCAAAATAAACGGCTGCGAAGCCTGAAATAAGTGCCTATTTAGACCCTACTGCTTTTAAAATGACCAGTTATATTGGACATCTTAGACTTAAAATATACGATACTAGTCATGTCAGAAAATATCGAATACATCAGAATATCAACAGCAGATCATAACACTGAGTGACAACTGCTCGATGTTGCATTCGGGAATGTCGCGGCAAAAACACTGAACTTCCAGCGTTAAAACAGCTCCCGAATTCATGTTCTGAGTGCAAAGATGGGACACACATAATAATAGAATTGAAAATAAAAAGATTTTATCACCTAGATAATTAGCCTGTATTTAGTGGCGGAGACATAGATATTTGCCCCCTGACTTTGTAGTACAGCTATAAACCCGAAGTTTTTCTCTGAAAAGCAAAAAGCCCGTTAAATCTTTCGATTTAACGGGCTTTTCTAAATAGTGGCGGAGAGATAGGGATTTGAACCCTAGATGGGCTATAAACCCATGCCGGTTTTCAAGACCGGTGCATTCGACCACTCTGCCATCTCTCCACTGAAGTCGAAGCGAATAATAGGGACTTATGCCGCGCTTGTAAAGCCCTGTTTGATAAAAAATTACTGCTCGAATATTTTTTGCTCAATCAAGTTCAAAAAACAGTCTAAACTGCCCTATTGCTATAACCAGCGCCGTACTTTGTCGCAGTATTGCAGATATTCTTGGCCAAACAACTGCTGTAATTTAACTTCTTCTGGTTTTATTTGTAATTGATTAATAACCAGCACAAACAAGGGTAGGATTAATAACGCCGACAAAGCGCCTAAATAACAAGCCCAACCGCTTAAGATAAATAACATGCCTAAATACATCGGATTACGACTGTATTGGTATAAGCCATGTGTAATTAAGGTCGAAGCACCTAGGCTTAAAGGATTAATTGTGGTTTTAGCTTTAAAAAATCCGCCAACCGCATAGAGATCGATGCTCATGCCCACCCCTGCCAAAATGATAAAACTGATGGTAGCCAATTGGGTTGACCAACTGATTAACGGCAACCACTGGGCGACTAAGTACATCATGCCAGCAAAAAATAGGCCCCAAACCGGCGGCGGTATCTTATGTTGTAATTTATCTAACATCTGTCTTATCCTCTTGTTAGTGAGATCAATGGCAGCTAATTAAGGCGCCAATAATTCACGTTGCCAGCCTGTAGAGCTGGCGTTAAAGCTATAACGATCATGCAAACGATCAGAACGCCCTTGCCACAATTCAATATGGCTAGGCTTCACCCGAAAACCACCCCAAAAAGGCGGTAGTGGAATTTCTTGTCCGGCATACTGTTGCTCTAATTGCTTAACCGTTGCCGCTAACGTTTCACGGCTCTCAATAACCTGACTTTGATGTGATGCCCACGCACCAATTTGACTGCCGCGCGGGCGCGAATGAAAATAAGCCAAAGATTCTTGCTCGCTTACCTTTTCAATTGCCCCTTCGATGCGTACTTGGCGTTGTAAGATATTCCAATGAAAAACGATTGCTGCATGAGGGTTCTGGGCAAGTTCGCCCCCTTTGCGGCTATTGTAGTTAGTAAAAAATACAAAGCCGTCTTGATCAAATGATTTTAGTAGTACGACGCGCGCCGATGGACGGCCATCGGCGGTAGCAGTCGCTACTGTCATCGATTCAGGTAAAATGATGCCGCTGTCTTTTGCTTGCTCAAACCATTTAGCAAACATATTAATTGGGTTATCTAGGACCTCTACACTCACATTTGAGCCGGTGACGCCTTGCCCTGCGGTAAATAGGCATCTTAATTTGGTTAAAAATGACATTCTTTTCTCACTACACAATTAATATAATTTAATTCAATTCAAAATCTTGGATTCGAGTATAACAACACTCATAGCGCGGTTAAACCGTTTTTAGAAGTGTCGCTAAACCACTGCTACGCTCAGTAAAACTGACCGTCGACTTCTTAAGCACCGCAATAGGTGAAAACAAGTCAAACGTTGTTTTAGCACGAGTGATCCCGGTGTAAACTAGCTCTTTGGTTAATAATGGCGACCACGTTGCTGGCAACACCATCACCACATGGTCAAATTCCGATCCCTGTGATTTATGAATTGTCATTGCATACACGGTATCAACTTGTGGTAATCGGCTCGGTAAAAATGACTTTATTTGACCATCGGCCATTTTAAAATACACCCGTAATTGACTACTTTGTGGGTTATCAATATCGGGTAACACAATGCCAACATCGCCATTAAACAGCTGTTGCTGGTAATCATTTTGTTGAACCATTACTGGCCGCCCGACATACCAGCTACCTTGACTCAGTTCAATAAATCGATGTTGTGATAATTTAGCTTCGATTTGCTCATTAAGGGCATCAATGCCAACGTTGCCTTGGCGTAACGGCGATAACAGTTGAAATTTATTAAAGAGATTGAGCACTTGCACGACATCGGCCAAGCTTTCAACCTGTGCTGACGCTTGTAAATAGGCCTGATAGCCATTGACCACCAATTGCGTGAGCTCGCCTAAGCTTTTGTCACCACCCGTGTATAAGCATATGTCGGTGTAACCGTGCTGCCACACTTGTTTAAGCTGATTTAAGTCGCCGTGATTAACCGCTTTCGCCAATTGACCAATGCCAGAGTGCTGACCAAAACGATAACTTTTTTGCAGTAAACATAAGCTGTCACTAATTACGCTGCGCTCTTTGACTAAGGGCGTTGCTAATTGCGCGACATTATAACCAAACAGCTTGGTTAACCATTGGTTAAACGCGGTGCCATAACTTGGCCCTTGCGCTAGCCCCTGACAGATATCAGCAAACACCGCGCCAGCTTCAACTGAGGCCAGCTGGTCTTTATCGCCAAGTAAAATCAACTTGCTGTGCGGTGGCACTGCGCTCAGTAAATTGGCCATTAAACTAATATCGACCATTGAGGCTTCATCAACAATGAGCACATCAAGATGCAACGGGTTGTCGCGGTTATGTTTAAACTCTTGCCGCTTGGGAATTACCCCTAATAACCGATGAATGGTACTGGCCTGACTCGGGATTTGCGCTTTAATGTGCGGCGCAACCGCTAGCGTGGTTAACGCATTGGTGATCGACTCGGTTAAACGTGCTGCCGCTTTACCGGTTGGTGCCACCAGCTCTATTTTTAACTGAGTGACAGGGGCATTTGGCTGTGCCTGTTTATCTGGGTGCTGGCTGTCACTAACTGGTTCACAGGAAAATTGACTTGCATGCTGCTCAACCAATAACGCCAACAATTTAGTGACCGTGGTGGTTTTACCCGTGCCCGGGCCACCAGAAATAACAGAGAAAGACTGGCGACTGGCAATAGCTACCGCGATTTGTTGCCAGTTAATGCAATGCTCGGGCGCAATTAACTGATGCGCCTGCTTGATATGTTCAGTGCCTGTCGCGCTAATAAGCACTTGCTCTATGGCGCTGGTGTCTAGGGTTACATCGGGGCGTAAATTAAAAAAATCATCACAAAAAGTTCGTAACTGCGCTGGCGACAAATGAGTATCGTTTGATTTTTCGCGTAACGCCGTTAATTTTGACCAAATAAAGCCATAGTCGGGCTGAAATAAATGACCAATGATTTGATCGATATCAGCGATGTCACCGCTGGCACTGCGCGCATGTAAAAAGGCGCTAATTTGTTGCTCATAAACCCAAAACCGCTGGAGATACAACCGGCCATTGTCCAAGACTAATGGCGCATTGGTGCCCTGCACTTTACTTTGCTTGAGCTGCGTTGTTAATAACGCCAAATTAGCCTTATTAAGTTGCACGTCGGGTAAGTACTGCCCTTGCTCATAATGGCTTAAACCAAACAAGGGTGACTGGCCTAGGCGGTTTAACCACAGGCAAACATCGCCTTGGCCGGAATGATAACTGGCCAAGGCTGCGGCTAGCACCACTAAGGGCTCGGGCTCAAACCCGCTGATAAACCGCGCAAATTGATAATCTAGCGGTCGTATTTTTCGATCATTACTTAACTGCGCTAACCCGGTTAAGACTGTCGACAATGAAAAGTTGTCCATCAGGTTGCTCCGTCAGAAAAGAGGGTGTCTAGTTGCGTGATAAAGTCTTGGCTGGGGCGGTTATGGAAAATGCCAAAGTTAGAATCACTGTTATCAGTACTGGCATTAGCAGCGGAATCAGTACTTGCGCTGGCATCAATCCCCCGTAAAAATAAATAATAAACGCCGCCAAAATGCTGCTCAAAATCATAATCTGGTATTCGGGTGGCGAGCAATCGGTGCAAGGCTAAGCTGTAAAGCTGATATTGAAAATCGTAGCGGTGATCGATCATCATTTGCGCCAGTTGCGGTTGATCATAGTCACTGAGCTGGTCGCCCATATGATTCGACTTGTAATCGACCACGTAGTAGCGCCCTTGATCAACAAACACTAAATCGATAAAGCCTTTTAACATGCCCTGCACTTGACCAAACCCTAACGGCGGCGCAAGTTTAGACAGCGGATCATGTTTCGCCAATAACCGATTAAGATCTTGGCTATTAAAAGCCGCCAGTGGAATAAAAAATTCCATTTCAACCAATTTATTGCGATTAGTTAACCCACGCAGCGATAAATTATCCGCTAAATTGGCATCGAGCACATCATTAACCAACTTGCACAATACGTCGCACCAAGACTCGTCGTATACAGAATCTTCCAGCAACTTGCTGACTTGCTGTTGCAGGCTTGTTGGGTCAATGCTTGAAAAATCGATTTCTTCAAACAAGGTATGTAAAAACGTGCCGGGATCGGCGCCGCGCGGAAAGTTAAATATACTTGGCTCTGCATTTTCAGCTTGCTCAGCCGCGGCAATCGATTGATTGAGCGCGTCTTCACTCGCTTCCCAGTCGATATTAAATTGTTCGACTGTGGCATCGACACTCACCCGCTGCTTGCTGTGGTTTGATCTTGATAGCGCTGAATAACTGGTGATCCAATAGTTGTTTTCTATTGCCCCATTAAACGTGCGAGCCGGTAATATTGTTTGGTCGGTGTCGGTCACCACCAAAGGCGGCAGTGCTTCGCTAGGCGGCGCAATCGTATTAATCATTGAGAAATCACGATCTAGTTGCTGCAGTTGCTCAGTCAGCTGAGTCGATGTTGCCACCTCGCCGCCAAACAGCAAGTGGCCAATTGCACTAAAGTGTAAATCTGTTTTGGCCTCTTTGGTCGCACGCCCTGATTTTAACGGGGCCATGCCTAACCAGCAGTGGCTCACGGCTCGGGTCATTGCTACATATAACAAGCGTAAATCTTCGGCTAAACGTTCGTGATCGGCTTTTTCTAACGAGTCTTTCGCCATGCTTAAATCAACAATCGTTTGGTTGTCTTGATGATATACCGCTTGGGTTTCTTTGCGGAAATTACAAATAAAAGGCAAAAAGACGAGCGGATATTCTAAGCCTTTGGATTTATGAATCGTGACAATTTGCACTAAGTCGCGATCCGACTCCAAACGCAGTTGCTGCTCTTGATCTTCTTGCGACGGGTTATTCACTTTGTCGCTTAACCAGTGAGTTAGTGCGTGCTCACCTTCCATTTCAAGGCTTTGCTGCTGCAACACTTCACTAAGATGCAAAATATCGGTTAACTGACGCTCACCGCCGGGTTGAGCCAACAACCGCGCTGGCACGTTATAATGATGGATTAATTCACGTAACATCGCCAACACGCCAACGTCTTGCCAGCGCTGGGCAAAACGACAAAAATCGTCAACCGCTTGTTGCCACAATTGCTCGTCGTTATTAAAGGCGTCTAGCTGCTTGGCATTATGATCAAGCATTGATGACGCTAGCGCGCTGCGTAAACGTTCGGCATTAGTTGGCTCGAGACACGCCATTAACATCCGCCAAATATCTTGGCCAACACGGGCATTAAATACGCTGTCTCGATTAGACAGATACACACTGCTAATGCCCTGCAACTCAAGTTGCTCTTTAACCAATCGCGCCTCGGCACCGGTGCGCACTAAAATAGCAATGTCTTTGGCTTGTACCGCCTTGCCCGCGATTAACGCTTGCCCTTGCTGGCCTTTAGTCAGTAAGTGATTTATTTCGGTAGCACAGGCGTATGCCATGGTTTGCAGGTAATCGGCCTTGCTAACAGTGGTGTCACTTGGCATTAGCCAGTTGGTGATCGCGCCACAAGGCTGACCGTCGAGGGTCAGGTCTATGGTTTTACCGCAATCTTTAACCGGATAAAAGCCAATGTCGTCACGATAAATAAACGGCGCATCGTGACGGGTAAAAATAGCATTAACCCCAGCGACCATCTCTATTGACGAGCGATAGTTGGTGTCTAGGGTGTAATGAGCGGCCACCGCACGGCGCGCGCTAATGTAGGTAAAGATATCGGCACCGCGAAAGCCATAAATTGCTTGCTTGGGGTCACCAATCATTAACAGCCCGCTAGTGGTTTGGCCGCCATAAATGGTATTAAAGATTTGGTACTGCATTAAATCCGTGTCTTGAAATTCATCAATCATCGCCAGCGGATACTGAGCGCGAATGCGCTGCGCCAAGACACTGGTTGGCTGATTGTCGAGCGCCAGTGACAAACCAGACAGTAAGTCATCAAAAGACAGTAACGACTGCAGTTGTTTTTCACGCGTAATGTGTTGGCGCACATAAACAATCGCTTTGGCTAAAATAGTATCTTTAATGGTCAGTGACTGGCTAAGAAATTGTTCAATGGTGGTAAATATTTCAAGTGATGGCACCGGACCATCTTTGGTTTTATCGCTTAAGCTGGTTTGACTAAATCGAACTAATTTTTCAGACACCACTAAATCATCTGACGGCGTTTGCGCCCATAGGGTAACTTCATTAAGCCAAGCCGGTAAATTTTTGCTGCTGTAACTGCGCTTATCAATTTTCTTACTTAATATTTCAGGTTCCACTTGATCGACAACCGCGAGCCACGCTTGCTTTAATTGATCAATTTCGCCAATGATATTTTCGGTATGTTGCTGCAAAGTAATATCTTGGCCTTGCGCTTGGATCACTAAATAAGGGTTGGTCAGGTAACCGCTAATTTCTCTTAATAAATCACTCGGCTGCTGCCAGTAAGTCTTCACTAACTTGGCGAGCGTTAAATCAAGATGACTGTCCATCGCATAAAAATGTTCGCGCCAAAAGTCTTCAATTGCCAATAGTCGTAAGTTCGATTGGTCGGTCACAAACTCGGTTTCGAAATAACTGCCCGACTCAAAGGCGTGCTGTTTTAACATCCGTTGACAAAAGCCATGGATGGTAAAAATAGCCGCTTCATCCATTTGTCGTAATGCTTGCAGCAAAACTCGCGCGCAAGCACTGTGGTCGCTGTGTTGCGCAACTAAAGGCCCAACAATTGGGTCTTTACTGTGGCCAGTTAAAAACGCGTGGCGCGCTTCAACAATGCGGCGCCTTATGCGCTCTCGCAGTTCGCCGGTGGCGGCATCGGTAAAGGTTACCACCAATATTTGGTCAACCCGCAACGGGTTTGCATGAGCGGTTCCGTTTTCACCGTGGCCAAGCAGCAAACGTAAATAGAGCCCTGCGATAGTAAAGGTTTTACCGGTACCGGCTGAGGCTTCAATGAGTCGCTCGCCATGCAGTGGCAAGGTCATGACATTAAGCGGCTGGACAGCTGCCGCTGCTGAATTTTGGCTGTCAGAGTTAGTCATCACCAAGCTCCTCTAATAATTGACGAAGTGGCAATAAAATTTCTAAGGTTAAGCCAATCACTTGCTGTTGCAGCTCTGGCGTCATCGCACCAAAACATCGCTCTATGTAATGATCACTGCCCTCACCGCTAAAGATGTAACTGCCATTAAAGGCTTGTTCAAATTTTTTCAATGCGCTGTTGATAGATTTGTCATCATTAGCCAGTTGACCCGTTTTTGGTTCAAACAATGCCGACAAGTAAGCCCAGCCACTGTTAATAAAAAAGGCTAACGGCTGAGTTTGACCCAAGCGATAATAGTCCACCAGCACCGTAAGGCGCTCGCGCGCTGCTGACACCGACATTGGGCCAAATTGCCATTGACCGTCTTGGGCGCATAGGATCATCGCTTTAGCTGCGGGCTCATCGCTTAGCGAGTTTGGCGAACTTGCGCAATAACACAGATGCTCGATATAACAATGAATGAAAAACTTAATGTTAGCCTTGCCCGATTTATAGCGAATTAACCCAGCGCCAACATGCTGCTTTAACCAGCCTTGAATCGTGAGATTACTAATGGTTAAATCAATTTCAATGTCGGGCTCTGGGCTTGTTAGATAGGGCTTTACCACGTCGGCCAATGCGGCCATTACCTCGGTTTGTTGGCCTAGGTACAGCTGTGAAAAGTGACCGTGTGGCAATACCCCTTGCGCTCTGATCCGCTCGCTAGCAGCGTCGGCACTGTTATTCAAATAATTATCGAGCAAGGTCGTTTTTATTTGATAACCTTCAAGCCCATCGGGATGGAAAGGTTCATTGGTCACCAAGTCACTGGTGCTGTCATTAAAATAAACCCCGAGTCGTTGATTCAAAAAATATTGACTGGGTTGTTTGTAAAATCGGATCAGCTGATGCAATTCTAGGATAGCCAAACTGTCATCTTGGGCCAATGGTTCACTAAAAAATCGCTGCGGATCATCGTTAAAGTCTAACGCCAAACGCCAGTCGTGCTGGTAGGAAAACAACTTTGGATTGGAGCCAAAATATTCGCGACTAAACGGCGTTAACGGCTGCTGACACACCAAGTGATTTAGCAAGTTAGCACCACTGACCACTAACGGTTGCTCAATATCACCCTCGAGCACATAACCTTGTTCGATATAATCGAGTAATTCGGTCACTAACACGCTGGGATTGCGCGGGCTGTTATCTTTAATGCTACGACCACAATAACTGATGTATAACCGCTGTTGAGCGCTTAACATTGCTTCTAAAAATAAATATCTGTCGTCGTCACGACGGCTACGATCACCTTTTTGATGATCGTCGGCCATTAAGTCAAAACCAACAGGGGCGATGGTGCGGGGATAACTGCCATCGTTCATGCCCAGCAAACACACCACCTTAAAAGGAATTGAGCGCATTGGCATTAAGGTACAAAAGTTTAATTTACCCGCCAGAAAGCGCTGACTCGATTGTGCTTGGTTAAGGTGGCTGCGCAAGTGTTCGTAAAGAACCTCGGCGCTGATGTCACTGTTAAACTGAGCCAAACTCAATTCGTCGGCGAGTGTGGTTAGGCTGTCTTTAATCAGCTGAATTTCTTGGGCTACCTGCAGCTCGTCGGCATAAAAGTCTGCCAGTAGTGACTCAATGGCTTGCTGCCACTGCTCAAAAGGACGCGGCGCGGCCAGCTGTTGACTGATTTGCTCGATTTTTTCAATAAAACTGGCTAACTGCCCCAGTAATTCAGCGCCTAAACCGACCGATTGTGAATAGGCAAAAATGTCTTGCCACAGCTCAACGCCGGTCGTGGTAATGTCAGGTTCAACTTGGCTATAACCTTTGAACATCCGGTTAAGGCCAAATTGCCAGCTATTGCTTAGGCTGACGTCTTGTTCAAAACCATGGCGGATCCCTGACTCTTCTATCCACATTTTTAAGATGTCGATCGACTCTGCCGTTAGCTCAAACTTGGCCATGATTGCTGGCACTTCCAGCAAGGCAAAGAGTTCGGCGCTGGTATGGCGCAGTAACGGCGCTTTAAGCAGGGTTAAAAAGCTAAATAAAATAGGGTTTTCTTGTTCGGCACTACGATCTGAAATCGAAAAATCAATGCGGCGCTTACCGCTCGCCATGCCAAATACGGCCTGAATATACGGGCTGTAAGCATTAACGTCGGGCATCATCACCACAATGTCTTTCGGGGTAAGCTTATTATCAGCCTCTGGCTGCGAGTCAAACATATCGAGCAGTTGTTCGTACAACACCTCAACTTCGCGCATCGGACTGTGGCATGAATGCACTACCAAGGAGTTGTCCGTGGCACTAATGGGGGTTTTGTGCCGCGAATGGCTTAAGTCTTCGCTCGTTTTGGCGATAAAACACGGATCATGAAGGTCGAGAATATCATTGGTGATATGCCCTAATAAATTGGCTGAGGTCGCCTCAACAAAGGCTTCAATTTCAACGCAGGGTAGCTCGCCCAACAAGTGTTGGTTATCACGACCAAGCTTGCCCATTGACGCCAATAAAGGATTACCAACAATCAGTTCACCGTTAAGATCAAATAATTGCTCCGTTTGATTGCTGGCTAGCAGCGCCTGCGCCGCACCCGCATCGGCAAAGGTTTTAGGATTAACTTGCTGACGGCTTGGTTGGTTGAGTTTAGCCAGCCATTTGGCATCAACAATATCGCCCCAGTAACTTCGGCAAGGGTTGTTGATGAAAAAGTGAACCTCGCAATGTTGAGAAATGCTATGCAACGCCTGTAAATATCGCGGCGGCAAGGCGGAGATCCCAAACACAAAAATTCGTTGTGGTAGGGCCTGACAATTAGGCCCACCGGCGTCAAGTTGCTCGATTAAATACTGATATAGATTGGCACGATGATAATGAGATTGCCCGCCTTCAATCAAGGTATCAACTAAATCTTTCCACAACAGACCTTGCCAAGGTTGATCAGGGCAAAACTCTTTACTGCCCTGCTCCCAAGCGTCGATCCACTGCGGACGATAAACTAAATATTGATCGTAAATGTCGGCAATTTTATAGGCTAATTGATATATTTTCAGTTGATCATCGCCTGCTAAATATTGCGCCAATTCACTAAATTCGTCACGCGCCAAATGTAACGGCAAACGCTGCATAATATTCCATGCCATTGCATCTTTGTTAAACGCGCTGCGTTTTGGCACATCGTCGAGTAAATCGACAAAAACTTGCCAAATGAAACTGGCCGGCAAAGGAAACTCGATATTGGCACAAATAGATAACTCTTTGGCTAGTTCTATTTTTAGCCATTGCGCCATGCCAGGGCTTTGTACCAAGACTTGCTCTTTAATAAAAGGGTCTGGATTTGGCTGAGTTTTAAGCACGTAGGCCAATATGCCTTTTAAAACATCGAGCTGATTTGAATGATAAAGACGAAACACAGTATCCCCACTGTCACAAACTGATATAAAGGGAATTATGTTAAAAACTCTTTTAAAACACAATAACTAACCGCAACAGATGACACGAATATCGCCAATAAAAACTTTTAGGTGCTGAGGTTACACTGCTGAGAATTTGTGTTATGTTGAAATTTAGTCGCTATAAAATACTATCAAATTGGATCGACCTAGTAATAAATGATGGTAAATGGATATTTACTCTCGTGCAGCGCTTAAAAACTTGTGGCGATTAATGATCACTAATTTTATGTAGTAGCGAGACCATCTTAATAATAATCATACTTTTCAAAAGGAAATTGTAGTATGAAACGAATTCAAGATAAATTATTAATTGTCCTGGTTTCTGTCGCTTTGATCCCCCTGTTGGTCACCGAATACCTATCCATTAGCTCAGCAGAGAACTCACAAGCCACTTATAGCATGGACTCTCTTGATTCGATCTTAAGCCAAAAAATAAACCTCATTGACAAACAGTTTGATGCACAACTGGCACGGGCCAACCTGCTGAGTAAAACACCACAAATTATAGAGTCTTTACCGCTGCTGGTTAGTCAGTTTAATTTGCCGAACAAGAGTGAGGCCTATCACGACGCGATCAAAAAGCTAATGCCATTTTTAAGCTATTACCAACAGTCGGGTAAACTTAAAAATGTCCATATTATTGCCGCTAACGGGGACTTGGTGTATTCCGTAACTCGGCGCCAAGATAGCGATACTAACCTAATTAGCGGTCGCTATAACCGGACACAATTGGCCAATGTGGTACAGCAGGTATTAAAAAGCCAAAAACCAACTCATTCAAAATTCACCCATTACGCTGGTGATAACAACACATTTTCGGCCTTTATCGCTGCGCCAATATATATCGACAATGTCATTAAAGGCGCAATTGCACTGCAACTGACCCCGAAGATATTATATGACATTATGCGAGACTTCACCGCCTTGCAGGCGACGGGTGAAACCGTGTTAGCCAAATTAGATGGTAATAAAGCGGTGTTTATTTCACCGTTACGATTTAATGCTTCGGCGCCAAATCAAGTCCGCGTTAACATAAATTCAAACAGTGGCATTCCGATTCAAGAAGCCGTGCAAGGCATTAATGGCATGGGCTTGTCGATTGATTACCGCAATGTTCCAATTATTGCCGCGTGGCGCTATTTGCCTAAATATAATTTAGGCATGGTGGTAAAAATAGATAAAGCCGAAGCGTTTAAAGACATTAGCGATCGCCGTATTTATGTTTTATTGATTGCATTAGCTATTTTTGTGCCGTCGTTATTGATCGCTTTCTTTATTTCGCGACGCGTCACCCGCCCTATTATTAACATGGTAAAAACCACTAATGCGATTACCGCCGGTGACCTAGACCAGCACCTTGAGATTAGTTCAACCGATGAAATAGGCCAATTGGCGTCGTCGATCAATGAAATGTCAAACCATATTCGCCAATCTTTTAAGGACAAAGAGTCGAAGCGTTGGCTGCAAGATGGTATCGAAAGCTTGTCTCAAACCATGCGTGGCAATCAGATCAGCACCGATTTGGCCGATAATATCGTGGCATTTTTCTCCAATCATCTTAATGCCAAAGTTGGTTCATTGTATATTTTCAAAAATCAAGAATTGGAGCTCATTGGTGGTTATGCTTTTGTGCCTCACTTTGGCAACCAAATTATTGAGCTTGGTGATGGCCTAATTGGTCAGGTTGCCCAATCGAAAAAATCGAATGTGTTAACTGAATTGCCCGAAGATTATGTGTCGATTAGCTCAAGCATGGGCGAAATTCAACCTCGAACCTTGTTAATTTATCCAATCATGAAAGAAGATCAAGTCATTGCAGTATTGGAACTTGGTTGGTTAACGGAGATGCATCCCCAAACTTATGACTTATTAAACTCGACTTGCGAATCGGTTGCCACGGCACTGGGCATAGCCGAGTCGCACAACAGATTGCAAACACTACTAGACCAATCGCAACAGCAAATGGAAGAGTTGCAAGTTCGCGAAGAAGAACTGCGGGCGATTAATGATGAGGTTGAACAACGTTCGAGTCAGTTAGCACAATCACAAAAAGAACTCGAAGAACAATCACAAGAAGTCCACAATATTAATTCAGCCTTAGAGCAAAAAACGGAGTCGCTTGAAAAACAAAATACGGCGGTTAAAGCCAAGAATATAGTGATTGAAAGTGCGCGTCAGGAACTGCAAGAAAAAGCCGAACAGCTTGAGGCTTCTAGTCGCTATAAGTCTGAGTTTTTGGCCAATATGTCACACGAATTGCGAACTCCGCTTAATTCGATGCTTATTTTGTCGCGAATATTATCCGATAACGATGAAAAGAATTTAGATGCGGATCAAGTTGAGTCGGCCAAAGTAATTCACAACAGCGGTAAAGAGCTGCTCTCATTAATCAATGACATTTTAGATCTGTCAAAGATTGAAGCCGGTAAAATGGAAGTTTGTGTCGAGTCTTTGCAATTAGCTGAAATTACTAATGAGTTGTTAGGTCAGTTCAATCCAGTGGCCAATGAAAAGAGTCTCGGATTTTCAATCGAACTTGACCAAAATATTCCAACAGCAATTGTGTTAGATATTCAGAAGACTCAGCAAATTCTCAAAAATTTATTATCTAATGCATTGAAGTTTACCGATAGCGGCTCGGTTAAATTACATGCTTACGTGACTGACAATTACGAGCTGATTGGCGCAGAAGCTGGCAGTAAAGTGCTGGCAATTGCGGTAATAGATTCAGGTATTGGCATTAGTAAAGAGAAGCAAGAATCTATTTTCGAGTCGTTCCAGCAAGCCGACGGTTCAACCAATAGAAAATATGGCGGCACCGGATTAGGATTGACAATTTCGCGGCGCCTCACCGAATTACTCTGTGGTGAACTGGTCATCGAGAGTGAAGAAAACCGTGGTAGTACTTTCACGTTATTATTACCGCTGGTCGAAGGTGAACTAAGCAATGATATTTACCAGCCAACCATTGCACCTGCCAGATTTATTGCACCACCTGCAAGCTCACTGAACATAATGAGTACCCAGCAAGTTAATCAGAGCAGCAACGATGGTCTGGTGCAGGTTGCTGGTATTGCTCCTAATGAAATAGCCGTTGGTGATGATGTTATTGTGATTATTGAAGATGATCCCGCATTTTCAGCAATCTTAGCAAAACTGGCGGCCAAGTCAGGCTTTAAACCGGCCGTTGCTAACAATGGATTGCAAGGCATTGAATTGGTTAATACTTATAATCCTTGCGGGGTAATTTTAGATCTTGGCTTACCAGATATGTCTGGCATTAATATTCTTGATAGTCTTAAAAATAACCCTGAGACTCGTAACATCCCAGTTCATGTGATTTCAGGGCAAGTAAAGTCGCGTGAAATATCGGAAAGAGGCGCCAATAGTTTCCATCAAAAGCCGCTAGAAAAAAACCAGATCGAGCATATATTGTCACAACTACGCGTTGATCCTCAGTTAGCGAGTGATCCATCAGTTAAATTGCAAATTGCGGTCTATTCGGAGCTTAATGATCAATCAGCGGTTGATTTGTCTTTCCTCGATCTCGAGGTCGCTGAAATAATAAAAGTAGATTCGCTTGATGAGCTGTCTCATCGATTAGGCAACAATCCTCTGGCTATTAGTGGCATAATTATTAATTTAACCATGATCAAACCAGATACCCAGCAGTGGTTTGATGATTACTATCGATTAAATAGCGATATCGAGATTCAAATTATTCTCTGCTTAGAGCAGGAACCAAGCAATGAGCAACGAGCATGGTTAGAGCACTATCAATGCCATGTCATTATCAATGGCGCGAGCTCGGCGGTTCGATTGCAAGATGAGGTTGAATTATTTTTAACCTCAGTCGATAGCCATTTTTTATCAAACCTTGATTTAAACATGTCTCATTTTAAAAGCGCACAACTTGCCTCAACGCCTGAATCTGATTGGCCAGGACTGACGGCGCAATCCGATATCAATGCCCAACCAATGGGCAATACAATCACCCCTTCACAGCTACCCAACGATGTTGAGCTGTCTGATGCGTCACATGAACAGGCGAGTTATGTCTCAATTGAAGGTTGCAATGTCTTGCTGGTCGATGATGATTTACGCAATACCTTCGCCCTGTCAAAGGTGCTTAAAAAGCAAGGCATGAATGTTACTTTAGCCGATAATGGTCAGATGGCTCTGGAGCAATTAGAGCAAGCCGAAAAAATCGATATCGTTTTAATGGATATTATGATGCCTGTGATGGATGGGCATGAAGCCATGAGGCGAATTAGGCAACAGCCTCAATATAAAAATTTACCGATCATTGCGCTTACAGCAAAAGCAATGCAGGAAGACCGCCGCAAGTGTGTTGAAGCCGGTGCCAGTGATTACCTCACCAAACCCGTTGATATCGATAAATTAGTCGCGATGATGAGAGTGTGGCTTTATCAGGAAATTGCATAAACACTGATGCTAACTAACACAGAAACAATAGAGTTTAATTTATTATTACGGGCAATAAACCAACGTTATGGCCATGATTTCAACAATTATGCCAGTAATTCATTGCAACGGCGGGTTAAGTACCATTGTGATAAATTAGGCTATCAGTACTTGTCTCAAATGTTGCCTGATATTTTACATAATGAGCAAGAGTTTGAGAATTTGCTTAATACTATTTCAGTACCTGTGACTGATATGTTCAGAGATCCGAATTTTTTTTTAACCTTGCGTGAAAAAATAATTCCGGTTTTAAGAACCTATCCGAGCATTAATATTTGGCATGCAGGATGCGCGTCGGGCGAAGAGGTTTACTCATTGGCCATTATATTTAAAGAGGAGGGTTTATATGATAACTGCAAGATATACGCGACCGATTTTAACGACGCCGTTTTAGAACAAGCAAAATCAGGGGTTTTTTCAATGCAAAAAATGCAGCGTTATACCGAATTTTATTATAAGGCTGGGGGTAAATCCTCATTTTCAGATTATTATGTAGCCCATAAAAAAGGCGTAAAAATGATCCCAAGCTTGTCTAATAATATTGTGTTTGCTAAACATAATTTGGCCGTCGATCAGGTATTTGGCCAGTTTAATCTAATTTTATGCCGTAACGTGTTGATCTACTTTAATAACACCTTACAAAACAAAGTGTTTTCACTATTTTATGACAGTTTAATGCCTCTTGGATTTATGTGTTTGGGTTCGCATGAATCAATAACACACTCTTTAGTAAGATCTCGCTTTAATACTATTGCTGAGCAAGAACGCATATATCGAAAATGTGATTAGTATCACCACTATACGGATGTAGTAAAATGATAGAACAACTCAGTAGACCTAAAATTTTATTAGTTGATGACAGGCCAGAAAATTTGTTTGCTCTGGAACAAACTTTAAAGCCTCTCAATGCGACGTTGTTTCGTGCAACGTCTGGTGAAGCCGCATTATCACAGGTACTAAGAGAAAAGTTTGCGTTAATTCTAATGGATGTTCAAATGCCAGGCATGGACGGATTTGAAGCCGTTAGCCTGATGCGAGATTATGACAGCACTAAAAATGTGCCGGTTATTTTTGTGACCGCCATATCGAAAGAGCGCCAGTTTGTTGAACAGGGGTATGAATCAGGGGCTGTTGATTATCTATTTAAACCTATTTCTCCCGATATTTTAGTCAGTAAAGTCAAAGTGTTTCTTGAATTAGAAAACCAACGATTGAAGCTTGAAAGTGCCATTCTCAGCAATAAAAAAATGGCAGCGCAAAACCAAACCGTGCTCGACTGTGTCAGTGAAGGCATCTTGGCCATTAATACCCAAGGCATAATCGAATGGGCCAATCCGACCGCCAGTGATTTATTGCACTACAATGTCAATGAACTGATCGGCTCTCAGTTACTCAATTATTTTCACTTTGAAGGCGATGACAACCTGATGACGTGGGAAGATACCCCTATTTATAAAGCACTCACAAGCCAAGCTAAGTATCGTAATTCAACCAATTTATTTCGTCGTCAAGATGGTTCAATTTTCCCAATCGAATATTCAACGGCCAGTTATAAAGGGGAATTAAACCCCGGCGGGGTATTTTCGTTCCAAGATATTACTGAGCGTAAGTGGACTGAGAATGAGTTAGTCCGTTTAGCTCAGGAAGACTCACTAACTCAGTTGCCAAACCGTTCGTTGTTTCATGAGTTTTTGCGTTGCTCATTGCAAGAACGCTTCAGAGATAGCAAAAGTTTAGCGCTAATGTTACTTGATATGGATGACTTTAAACGGGTTAACGATACATTAGGCCATGATATCGGCGATAAATTACTGCAATCAGTATCAGTGCGTTTACAGCAGTGTTTGCGCCAAGGTGACTTGGTTGCGCGCCTTGGTGGCGATGAATTTGGGGTTATCTTGCCCTTAATTAGAATTTCTGACGATGCCGGTAAAGTTGCTAAAAAAATCCTGCAATCTTTTGAGGTGCCACATCAGTTAGATGGCCATTCTATCACTATCGGAGCGAGTATCGGTATCGCGACTTATCCCGAAGGTAGCGATGATATTCAAGAACTTATCAAAGCGGCAGATACCGCGATGTATCACGCTAAAGGGGCTGGACGAAATTCTTTTCAATTCTTTTCAGCTGAAATGCAAGAACGTGTATTAGCTAAAGATTTACTGGAAAAAGAATTAATAAAAGCGCTTAAAGAAAAACAATTTATTTGCCACTATCAGCCAAAAATTGATATTCATAATGAGCTAACAGGGTATGAAGCTTTAGCGCGCTGGCAGCACCCAACTCGTGGCTTGCTTTATCCGGGCGAATTTATTGAATTGGTTGAAGATACCGGGCTAGTGATTGAACTGGGCAAACAAATGCTCAATATGGCCTGCCACCAAACAAAATTATGGATAGATCAAGGCATTGTGAGTCCTAACATTAAGGTGGCGGTCAATATTTCAGTAAAACAAATTAGTAATGGCCAGCTGGTACCCACGATAGAATCAGTACTAGAGGCGAGCGGCCTTGCTGCAGAGTGTTTAGAGTTAGAAGTCACTGAATACACCATGATGAATGACATCGAAAATGCGATAAAAGTCTTAAATAAATTACAAGCATTAGGGGTAAATATTGCCATTGATGACTTTGGAACGGGTTATAGCTCTTTAACCTATTTATCGAAGTTACCCGTCAATAATTTAAAAATTGATCAATATTTTGTCAATGGTATTGGCAAAGATAAAAACGATGAGTCCATTGTCACGGCGACCATCAATTTAGCACACAGCTTAAACCTGACCGCTACCGCAGAAGGGGTAGAAACGGAACAGCAACGGCAGTATCTGATCAATAGTAATTGTGATTACCTGCAAGGTTACCTATTTGCCAAACCAATCGATGCCCTAGCTCTAGAAGAGTGGATAGATAAACGCAAAATCCTAGTGATTTAATTTATCTAATATACACGCTTGTTGAGGGCGCAAGTTTTCGTCATTATGTAACTCTGACAATAATTTACAACTAATCAGATCAGGCATATCCAATAATTGTTGTATAATAGGCAACATTATGTAAAAAAGACAAAATAAAGAGTAACTTTATGATTATCAAACCTAAAATTCGTGGTTTTATTTGTACGACAACTCACCCGACTGGGTGTAGTAGTAATATCGCACAGCAAATTTCTTTTACACAAGCGCAACCAAAATTAACCAACGGCCCTAAAAATGTCTTGGTTATCGGCTCATCAAGTGGTTATGGTATGCCTTCTCGCATCAGCGCTGCATTTGGTGCCGGCGCCGCAACCATCGGTGTGTTTTTTGAAAAGGCCCCGACCGAGCGTAAAACTGGAACAGCTGGTTATTATAATGCTGCAGCTTTTGATAAAGCCGCCCATGAAGCTGGTCTTTATGCTAAAAGTTTTAATGGCGATGCCTTTTCACATGCAGCTAAAGACAAAGTTATCGAAACAATCAAACAAGATCTAGGTAAAATTGATTTAGTTGTTTACTCTTTGGCCTCGCCAGTGCGCAAGTTACCAGATACTGGTGAAGTGGTGCGTTCATGTTTGAAACCTATCGGACAAACTTATACCTCGACAGCTATCGATACCAATAAAGATAAAATTATTGAAACCTCAGTAGAGCCAGCAACTGAGCAAGAAATTGCTGATACTACCGTGGTAATGGGTGGACAAGATTGGGAATTATGGATGAATGCCCTTAACGACGCGGGTGTTTTGGCTGATGGTTGTAAATCTGTTGCCTATAGCTACATTGGCACCGAGTTAACCTGGCCGATCTATTGGGAAGGCGCATTAGGCAAAGCCAAAGAAGATTTAGACCGCGCGGCAAGTGCGATCAACAATACCTTAGCAACGACTGGCGGCCAAGCGAATGTTGCCGTGCTAAAAAGTGTCGTTACACAAGCAAGTTCTGCCATTCCTGTGATGCCATTATATATTTCAATGGCCTTTAAGGTCATGAAGGAAAAAGGCATTCATGAAGGCTGTATGGATCAAGTTTATCGTCTGTTTAGTACTAAACTATTTACCGAACAAACCGACGTTAGTACCGATGATAAAAATCGTTTTCGCTTAGATGACTGGGAATTACGTGACGATGTACAGCAAGAATGTCTCCAAATTTGGGAAAAAATAACCACTGAAAATCTATTTGATTTAACCGATTATCAGGGGTATAAAAAGGAATTTTTACAGCTTTTCGGCTTTGAAGTAGCAGGTGTTGATTATGACGCTGAAGTAAATACCTTTGTTGATTTTGATGTCATCGATATTTAATATCGTTAACGTTGATTCCTGAGATAAAACCAGCCCTAGGCTGGTTTTTTTATCGCTAGCTTTCAATTTTACTAACCTGCCCTTTACGCCATCCAATCAACTATTCAGCCACGAATACCAACCCCCTAACTCAAGATAAAGACCCAATATCAATTCCTTTACTATAATTATGGAGTGAGCAAGGGATAAGCCGCATTATATTTGAATCAGCGTTAATCTTAAATTTTACGTTGCCACAAATGACGTTATGGCTTTAGCAAAACTCCTTGAAAAATATAAAGTACTAATAAAGCAGATGGATTATATGGAGATATACCATGGTGAAATATGTCATTTTAAACCTTATTTTTCTGGTTGTTCTCGTTGGGTGTGGTGGCGGTGGCGGTGGCGATGAAAGTCAATCACGACAAAACTCTCCCCCTTTAGTCAATGCAGGACTAGATCAAACGATTGATGAAAATATTTCATTTGATCTTTCTGGCAGTGGCATCGATAACGATGGCAGTATAGAGCATTATCAATGGCAACAGGTATCGGGAATTGACGTCTCTATTATTGATGCCAATCAGGCTAACGCCAGCTTTTCATCCCCGTCTATTACCGCGGAAGATGGCCCTCAGCTACTTACCTTTGAGTTTTCTGTAACAGATAATACTGGCACTACAAGTATCGACACGGTAAATATTACGGTCATACCTAACTTACTAGTGAGTGAAATAGCTATTGCGGATCCATACTTGGCCCAATGTATCACAGAAACAGTGACCCAAAACCAATGGCTAGAAGTCGAACAATTTAGTCATCTTAATTGTAATTCTCGCGAGATAACAAGCTTAAATGGGCTCGAAAATTTAACATCGTTAATTGGAATTGGGCTATTAAAAAATGAGATCATTGATTTAAGTCCGCTCGCTAATTTAGAAATGCTAACAGCATTAGTGTTGTCTCAAAATAAAATTAGCAATATCAGTGCACTTTCCAATTTAACCAATTTGACCATCTTAGTGTTAGACGATAATGAAATTGTCGATATTAGCGCGTTAGCCCAATTATCGAGTTTGAATTTACTGGTGCTAGAACATAACAAAATACAAAATGTTGAAGCAATCAGCAATCACAGCGAATTAACATTCTTATCATTAACCGACAATCACATTACTAACCTAACTGATTTATCAAATTTAACCGGCCTAACGAATTTAAACTTATCGATGAATCAACTAGCTGATGTCACGGAACTTCGCGGATTAATATCATTATTAGCACTGGATTTGTCTAGTAACCAAATTACTGATATTAGCCCAGTAGGTGATCTAACATCATTAACGGATCTTAATCTTGGAGGTAATCAACTAGATAATATTAGTGCAGTAGCAAATTTAGTGACGCTCAATAGCCTAAATTTGTTTAATAATCAGCTTGGGGATATTAGTCCTCTTTTGGCTTTAACTAATTTATCAGCACTGAATTTACAACAAAATGAAGCCATTTTCTGTACTGATTTAGCGAACTTAACGGCAATTATTGGCGAGCAAATCGTTCAAATTGGAACTTGCAGCAATTAAACCAGATTAATAATTGATGATGACATATTAAGAGGTCACTCACTGCTAAAATAGATATCGTCATAGTAAGCAGTCGCTTGGCCCTTACTGTTATCGGTGTCGGTCATAATTGCCAAGCCAGTAACTGAGAACTTATTATTACCTAACCACTGACTTAATTCATGGTGAACATTACGTTTCTCTACGTACCAAGTAGCAATCTGATCGCGTTTGGTTCTAATCGGGATCATTAAGGCATTGTTCGGCGCAAAGGCATTTGGCCAGCTAGCCTGTGGGCTCTCCTGACTTGACCACGCATAGTTAAGCGCTTTAGTTTGCCAAAAAAAGAACCCGGTCGAAACAACCACATAAATCCGTGCAGCGTAGTCATCGCCCGACTTTTCCATTTCATTGCGCGTGCCAAGTTTATTTTCAATTCGCCAGCGCCAATTTAAATAAGGTGTCTTGCTCAAGTCAAACGTTAACTTTTTATATAAACCAGACGCAGCAGCAACACTTTGAGCTTGGAGCACCGAGTTACCATCGAGTGTAATAAGCTTATATTGAGTTTGTCCTTTAAATTCTTTGGTTTGCCACAACGATAAATCTGGCGCTGAAAAATCATCAATCAGTAAGGTGTTAGCATGAGTTGCTAGGGAGAAAACTAATAGAAAAGATAAAATGTAACGGCGGTAGGTTAGTTGATTCATGTGAGCTGCCTTCTTGTGTTATGCAATGAAATAATCACCTAATAAAAAGATTATTTCAATAAGCTTATCACCAAGTAAGGCAGCTATATCTCGCTATACATGCAAAATAAGTGCAGCGAATACTAATTAGTCACTGATTTTACTAAATAACAATGAACCATTAGTGCCACCAAAACCAAACGAGTTGCACAGCGCATGCTCAAATGTTTTTGAGCGAGCACCATCACTCACATAATCAAGATCGCAATCAACATCTGGATTATCAAGATTAATGGTTGGTGGTAATATTTGTTCTTGCAAGGCCAACACGGTGAATATCGCTTCAACTGAGCCTGCTGCACCGAGTAAATGCCCGGTCATTGACTTAGTTGAGCTGACAGCTAAGTTATATGCATGTGGACCAAATACGGCTTTAACCGCGGCAGTTTCAGCACGATCTCCGGCATTTGTTGACGTGCCATGCGCGTTAATGTAACCAATTGCTTCACGCGAAATACCAGCATCATTAATCGCATTAACCATAGCAGCAGCAGCTCCTGCACCATCACTTGGTGGTGAGGTCATATGATGAGCGTCACCGCTCATGCCAAACCCAGTCAGTTCAGCATAGATTTTGGCACCACGTGCTTTAGCGTGCTCGTATTCTTCAAGCACCATCACACCAGCACCCTCACCCATTACAAAACCATCACGGTCTTTGTCCCAAGGACGAGAGGCTTGTTGTGGATTGTCATTGTTGGTTGATAACGCTTTAGCGGCACTAAAACCACCCAAGCCTAATTGTGTTGTCGCTGCCTCAGCGCCGCCAGCAATCATCACATCAGCGTCACCATAGGCTATCATGCGTGCAGCATGACCAATATTATGAACGCCCGTTGTGCAAGCTGTCGTAATCGCAATATTTGGACCTTGTAGTCCATATTTAATCGACAGGTTACCAGAAATCATATTGATGATTGTGCCAGGTACAAAAAATGGCGAGATTTTGCGCGGACCTGACTTTTCCATTTCGTTGTGAGTAGATTCTATTAATCCTAATCCGCCCATACCAGAACCAATCGCTACCCCAATCCGGCTAGCGTTCGCCTCTGTGACGTCAATCCCACAATCGTCAAACGCTTGAATACCAGCTATTAAACCAAATTGGATAAATTTATCCATTCGACGCGCATCTTTCTTGGTCAGATACAACTGGGTATCAAGGCCTTTAACTTCACCTGCAAAGTGAGTTCCGAATGCGCTGGTATCAAATGCGGTAATGTTAGCAATACCACTTTGACCTAATTTAATACTGTCCCAGCTTTGTTCAACTGTGTTGCCTACTGGTGATAGCATTCCCATACCAGTAACTACGATACGACGTTTAGTCATTATTCACCTTCAATTTCTTGCAATATTTATTGGTGGCGCAATACGCATAACAAATTATATACCACACCCGGTAATTCAGCGGTCAGTTTATTCGTGAGGAAAAAAAGAATGAAAGAGCATTTGTTTAGTGATTCTAAACAGAATATAAATAACGCGGTTATCATTTTTTTAACCACTAATAATGATCAATTAGTTATCGGTATTGGTATTATTGTACCACTATAAACAAAAAAGGCGGCTTGCGCCGCCTTTTCACTAGGGTTTAAATTAACCCTGTGCGCTGTTTACGTAATCAATAGCTGCTTGAACAGTAGTGATTTTTTCAGCTTCTTCATCTGGAATTTCAGTATCAAATTCTTCTTCTAACGCCATTACTAGCTCTACTGTATCTAGCGAATCAGCACCTAGATCGTCAACGAATGATGCAGTATTTACTACTTCTTCTTCTTTAACACCTAGTTGTTCGATAACAATTTTCTTTACGCGTTCTTCGATGCTCATGATTATATTTTTCCTGTTTATTACAGCTATCTAAAATTAATGGGTATTTTAGAGGTTTAACCAGACAAATCAACTGCTGAACAGCTGGTCGAACCACAATTATAACGCCTTTTAACCGACGTTACCCTACATTTGTTTACATTTACTACTATTTTCAACTTAGGTCAACAATAAAACTAACGAGTATCAACAACAGAAGTTAAACCATATACATTCCGCCATTTACATGCAAGGTTTCACCATTGATGTAGGCCGCCATATCAGAGGCTAGAAAAGTGACTGCAGCGGCAATTTCTTCAGGCTTACCTAAACGCTTAGCAGGAACTTGAGACAAGATACCTTGTTTTTGTTCATCGTTAAGCTCTTCTGTCATGTCAGTTTGAATAAAACCAGGCGATACAGTATTAACTGTAATCCCACGCGAAGCAACCTCACGCGCTAATGATTTTGTTAAGCCTAACAGTCCAGATTTAGCTGCAGAATAATTTACTTGCCCAGCATTACCCATAGTGCCAACAACCGATCCGATGTTGATAATACGCCCATTGCGCTTTTTCATCATCGAACGTAATACTGCTTTTGAAACACGAAAAACCGACGTTAAATTAGTACTTATAATATCGTCCCACTCGTCGTCTTTCATTCGCATCATTAAGTTATCACGAGTAATCCCAGCATTATTAACTAAAATATCAACCCCGCCCCAGCCCTCTTTTATATCACTAAAAAGTTGGGTGATTGAATCAGAACTAGTAACATTAAGCACCAGTCCTTTACCTTGCTGCCCTAAATATTGGCTAATTTTTTCAGCACCTTGTTCACTTGTTGCTGTACCAATGACGGTAGCGCCACCCTCAATAAAAGCCTGAGCAATAGCGCGGCCAATACCACGACTAGCGCCAGTAATTAAGACAACTTTACCTGAAAAATCAAAACTCATTATATTCTCCTTCTGCCCGAGACGCGGGCAGCTATTATGCTAGCGCTTTCTCAAGCCCAGCTAAATCATTGGTTGCGACACCCGTAAGTGTTTTATCAATACGACGGGTTAAGCCACTTAATACTTTGCCTGGTCCCAACTCAACTAAGGTATCGACCTCTGTTTTGGCAATAAATTCAATAATCTCTGTCCATCGTACTGGACTAAACAATTGACGCTTTAACGCTTGTCGAATAGCGTCAGGATCGGTCTGAGCTATCACATCAACATTATTAATCACAGGGATCATTGGCGTGTTGATCGTAATGCTAGCCAGCTGTTGTGCTAATTTTTCAGCAGCAGGCAACATCAATGAGCAGTGTGAGGGTACTGAAACGGCCAAGGGTAATGCCCGTTTTGCTCCCGCTGCTTTACATAACACTGATGCACGTTCAACCGCTTCTTTATGGCCAGCAATCACGACTTGACCTGGCGAATTAAAATTCACTGGCGACACAACCTGCCCTTGAGCAGCCTGTTCACAAGCTGTGGCAATTAAATCATCGGCCAAGCCGATAATGGCTGCCATTGAACCGGTGCCTGTTGGCACAGCTTCCAGCATATATTGACCGCGCAACTGCACGAGTTTAATTGCCGCTTGAAAATCAATCGCACCGCTACAAACCAAGGCTGAGTATTCACCCAAACTATGACCGGCTAAATACGCTGGTGTCTTACCGTTATTATCTTGCCAAACACGCCATAACGCCACGCTGGCGGCCAATAATGCTGGCTGCGTAACATCGGTACTATTGAGCTGCTCAACAGTGCCATGCTGGACCAGTTGCCATAAATCATAACCAAGCGCTTGCGACGCTTGGGAAAAAGTTTGTTCAATTTGAGGATATTGCTCACTAATATCACTGAGCATTCCCAACGCCTGAGAGCCCTGCCCAGGGAAAACAATCGCGAGTTGCGACATACAATAGATTCCTTATTTTTAACCGTATTATCAAATCATAGCAATACTAACAAATCGCTAATGTACAACTTATGAGCATTGATATAACAAAGTAATTTCCGGCTTTAGACCTATTAATCGTTATTTATAGCTCATTGGCCGCTTGTACTATAAATAGTGAACGCACTCAATTTTAGCAGGTTTTCTCAAGTAACACTGACTCTAAACGGCTTTGGATCCGTTGGGGTACTTGCTGTTCAACTTCGATGACTGCCTGTTTTATTGCATTAAGAAAAGCCTTTTCGTCAGCATTACCATGGCTTTTAATCACGATGGCGCGCAATCCTAACAGACTTGCACCGTTATACTGGTCGGGTTTCATCTTACAAAAGGCATTTTTTAGAAATGGCTTAACGAGCAAACCAACAATGCGGGTAAAAAAGTTTTTATTGGTCAACTGCTTAATATGCTCAAGCATAAGGTTGGCAACGCCTTCGGTGGTTTTTAAACTGATATTACCGACAAAACCATCACAAACGATCACATCAGTATTACCATCGAATATTTGATGCCCTTCGATAAAACCTTGGTAATTGATGACTGAAGAGTTTTTAAGTAAATCGGCTGTTTGCCGTACGACATCGTTACCTTTGATGTCTTCTTCACCAATATTTAGTAATGAGATTCGAGGGGATTTTATTGCATTAACTGTGTTCGCCAGGACAGAACCCATCACTGCAAATTGAAACAAGGCTTCTGAATCACAGCTAACATTGGCGCCTAAATCAAGCATGTAAACAGGTTTATTATTAACACTGGGCAGTAAAGCAACTAACGCGGGTCGATCAATGCCAGGCAAGGTTTTTAAAATCAACTTAGCCATGGCCATTAACACCCCGGTATTACCGGCGCTAACGCAAGCATCAGCCTGACCTTGTTGCACCATATCAATGGCTTTACGCATTGAAGAGTCGCGGCGTTTACGGATAGCTATTAGGGGTTTATCACTCATCGTCACCACTTGCTCGCAATGCACTAATGTTAGACGAGGATGTTGGCTAAATTCGGGGGTGAGATAACGCTCAATTTGTTGTTTATCACCAAAGAGGGTAATTTTTAACTGCGGGTAACGCAACAGTGCCTGCATAGATGCAGGCACTGTTATCTGGGGACCGAAATCGCCCCCCATCGCATCTAACGCTAAGGTTAGATTAGACAAAGTAATCGCCTATTATAGCTCGATTACTTTCTTACCACGGTAAAAACCGTCGTCAGTGATGTGGTGACGACGATGAGTTTCACCAGTCGTTGCATCAACGCTTAACTGAGCACCAGTTAATGCATCGTGAGAACGACGCATGCCACGTCTAGAACGAGATTTCTTACTTTTTTGTACGGCCATGGGCTGTCTCCTTGATAAACTTTATTTGTTTAAATTTTTTAACACCGCAAACGGGTTTGGACGTTCATCAACTAAGTCTTCAATTTTACCTACTACAGTATCATGTCCTGAAACAGAACAATCTTCAATAGCATGCATCGGAATAAATGGTATCGATACTAGCAGCTCATCTTCGATGAGTTCACTAATATTGAAAAATCCATGTTCATCCACATCAACTGGTTCATAAACTTCCGGAAGCTCTTCGACCTGCGTCTTTGCAGTCACAGGTGTAAAACTAAATTCAACTGCCATAGGCAAGTTAAATTCACTCATACAACGCTGACAAGTCAGGGTGAGCTCACCTTTTGCATGACCGATTAAAGTCACTAAGCCCTGTCTGTCAGTGTCACAAGAAAACTGTACCTGTATGTCGCTACAGAATCCGGCGGACGTCTCCATTAATCGTGGCAATCTGCTGTTTTCTAAAATACCGGAGTATTCAGAATGCATCTTAGCCGCTCTTTTTGGATCTATCGTCAAAGGTATCTTTACATGTTGCATAGGACGCGCATCTTATAGATCATGGGTGTAGTAGTCAAAGGGTAATCGCTAAAACTAGCGGTTTTTTTCAATGACGTGATACACTTCATTCATATTTTAAAATTCACCTTAACAAGCATCCTACTATGAAACTATCGCTAGCATCATGAATAAATCACTTATTTTGGCGTCAACCTCGCCTTATCGCCAACAATTGTTAGCGAAAATTAATCTGCCATTTCGTTGTGTTGCACCACAAGTCGATGAAACACCTTTAGCGGCAGAAAATGCCGAACAGCTAGTCCAACGACTAGCCATTGCTAAAGCTAAAGCTGCAACTGATATCTGTGCCAATGCATTAATCATTGGCGGTGACCAAGTTGCCGTCATCGATGGGAAAATTATTGGTAAACCACATAACTTCGATAACGCTTTTGCTCAACTCTCAGCAGCGAGTAATAAAATTGTAACCTTTTATACCGGCCTTTGCCTATTCAACAATGCGAAAAAAAGCCACCAAGTGATCGTTGAGCCATTTAATGTACACTTTCGTGAGCTATCTGACACCATGATCACCAACTACCTTAATCATGAACAACCTTTTAATTGCGCTGGTAGTTTCAAGAGTGAAGGCTTAGGTATTGCGCTATTTTCTCGCCTTGAAGGCAAGGATCCCAATACATTAGTCGGTCTTCCTCTTATCAGCCTGATCGAGATGTTAGCCAATGAAGGCGTTAATGTACTAGATCACCAAATGCGTGACTAACTCTTCAGGTCGGTCAACAATAGCAACAGGTTGGTGTTGGGCTAAATATTGTCGAGTATGAGCACCATAGGTTACGCCAATAGCATCAACCCCAGCATGTTGCGCCATAGCCATGTCGAGACTTGAGTCGCCAATCATTACGGCTTGGTCTTGATCTATCCCTAATCTGGCTAATAATAATTCAATCATCTGTGGGTCAGGCTTAGAATTGGCCTCTGTCGCGCAAACCGTATCGCAAAAATAATGGCCAAAGCCACTTTGCGCAATCACCCGATCTAAACCACTGCGCCCTTTGCCTGTCGCAATAGCGATCAAGGTACCTTGTTGACGTAATGCCATGAGTAAAAACTCAAACGCGGTAAATATTGGCGTAGGTGTTAGATCGTTTTCGACATACTCAACCCGGTAGGCCTCAACCATTGTCGCCAATTGTTGCGAATTAAGATCTGGAGTTAAGGTTAATAAGGCCTTATCTAAGCTCAAGCCAATAATATCTTTAATGGCTTGTTCCGATGATAATTCAAGGCCGGACGCTTGCTGCACCGTTTTAACACAGGAGACAATTCGTCCCACCGAGTCCATAATCGTGCCATCCCAATCGAAAATAACTAACTTATATTTCATGATACATCCGTCAATTAAGTGATACTCACCCCACGTGTGCAGGGCAAAGTAGCTTTAGGTTTTACGTAATGCTGCAAGAGTTCGTTTAAGCGAATCATCCATCGGCGCTTCAAAACGCATTTCTTGTTCAGTGTTTGGATGGGTAAAACGTAAAACTGATGAGTGTAAGAATAGTCTATTTAGCCCTATTTTTTGCATCGCTTTATCAAATCCTTGATCGCCATACTTATCATCACATGCAATTGGGTGCCCAGCATAAAGGGTATGCACCCTAATTTGATGGGTTCGCCCTGTGACCGGGCTAGCTTGAACTAACGTGCAGTCTTCAAACCGTTGCATAATTTTAAACTTGGTATGACTTTCTTTACCCTCTTCATCCACTCGAACAAGACGTTCGCCAGACTTTAAGGTGTTTTTAAGCAGTGGTGCGTGTATGGCTTTGTCGGTTTTTTCCCATTGCCCTTTGACTAAAGCCAAGTAATTTTTTTCGACTGTTTTTTCCCGCAATTGTTGATGCAGTGCGCGTAAAGTACTGCGCTTTTTGGCCACCATGATGCAACCTGAGGTATCTCGGTCAAGTCGGTGAACCAGTTCCAAAAATCGAGCGTCAGGTCGTAGTGCTCGCAACCCTTCGATCAGGCCAAATTTGAGTCCGCTACCGCCATGCACTGCAATTCCAGACGGTTTGTTCATAATAAGCAAATAATCATCTTCAAAGATTATGTGCGATTCTAATGCCGCTATTTTGGCGAGTTTAGGGTTAGGCAGTGGTTTTTCTTCGTCTATTTTGATTGGTGGTATCCGTACCACATCATCAATTTGTAATTTATAAACAGGCTTAATCCGTTTTTTATTAACCCGTACTTCACCTTTACGCAAAATACGGTATACCCGGCTTTTTGGAACCCCTTTTAACAGGGTTACTAAGAAATTGTCGATGCGCTGACCGGCATGATTGTCATCAATTGTGACAAATTGCACTTTAGTCGCGACTTGTTCTGGTATCGTTGTCATAGTCTTAATTGTACCTTATCCAACGTCAAGCGGGCAAAGATAATACGACTAAATAATGTGATTACATCGAAATATTTAGTAGCAGTTTCACGAGTTTAATGTGATAATCTTGACTCTTGTTGCAATACCTACTTTTAAATCAGTAAAAATAGTTTAATACCTTTATCCAACACGGAATGAATTATATTTCATAAGGTAAGGTGGAACGCCATCACGTTGGAAAGTCCACTATGGTTAATAAGTTCCCACTATGGCCTCTGATTTTATTATTTGCATTCAATTGCCCTTAAGTAGAATGTTATAAAGACAGCATTAGCAATAAACAAATAAAACTCCATTCATCAAGAGAAATGGAAAGAATGCTCGCCTTTATTTTCAGTTATTTATCACAACAAGACAACAAACACGAATTACACTGACCCGTTGCATAGAAGATCAATAGAATTGTGCCCGGTATACGATTTGGCCCGTCGAGATGATGAGGCAATATTCAATCGAACAGATAAAAGTGACGAACCGATGTTCGTCCGGTAAAAGTCAGACCCCACAAGCAATACGAAGTCGACTTTTATTAATTAGCAAAGCATTACTTGTTCAACAGCACCACGGCAAACGCCTGTAACCAGCTGTTGTTAATGGATATTTAATAAGTAGCGTCAAACGCTTCAAGCGCCGACAGATTATTTATTAATACAATTACAACTCGTATTTTGGCACAATTTAGTCTGTTATTAGCCAATACCCGTCGAGAGACGGCCTGCAATGGCACCGGAGCGTTATTACTAGATCTTTTGGCAACTCACAAATATAAGAGTTTCCAAATGAAAAGAATGTTAATTAATGCAACTCAATCGGAAGAGTTGCGCGTCGCCCTTGTCGACGGCCAAAACCTGTATGATCTTGATATCGAAAGTCCAGGACACAAGCAAACAAAAGCCAATATCTATAAGGGTAAGATCACCCGAGTTGAACCTAGCTTAGAGGCTGCCTTTGTTGACTATGGCGCTGATCGTCATGGTTTCTTACCACTAAAAGAAATTTCACGAGAGTATTTCCCTGCAGGTTATACCTTTCAAGGTCGCCCAAGCATTAAAGATGTTTTGCGTGAAGGTCAGGAAGTTGTCGTGCAAATCGACAAGGAAGAACGTGGCAATAAAGGCGCGGCTTTAACGACCTATATCAGCCTGGCTGGTGGTTACCTTGTATTAATGCCAAATAACCCTCGAGCTGGCGGAATTTCACGTCGCATTGAAGGTGATGAACGCACCCAATTAAAAGCAACCCTGTCTGCATTAACTCTGCCAAAAGGCATGGGATTAATTGTTCGTACTGCTGGCGTCGGCAAAGCTGTTGAAGAATTGCAGTATGATCTTGATATCTTAGGCAATCATTGGCAAGCAATTAAAGAGGCTTCCGAGTCAAGTGCTGCTCCGTTTCTAATTCATCAAGAAAGTAACGTTATTGTACGAGCTATGCGTGATTATTTACGTCGTGACATCGGTGAAATTCTTATCGATCATCCTCGTGTGTATGAAAGCGCCAGAGAACACGTTGCATTAGTTCGTCCTGACTACCTTAATCGATTAAAGCTTTATCAAGGTGAAGTGCCACTATTTACTCACTATCAAATCGAAACGCAAATTGAATCAGCTTTTCAACGTGAAGTGCGTTTACCTTCAGGTGGTTCTATTGTTATCGATCCTACCGAAGCATTAACATCAATTGATATTAACTCTGCCCGTGCAACTAAAGGCACAGATATTGAAGATACGGCTTTCAATACCAATTTAGAAGCGTCAGTAGAGATTGCTCGACAGCTACGATTACGTGATTTAGGCGGATTAGTCGTTATTGATTATATCGATATGTCTTCTGTGCGCCATCAACGCGATGTCGAAAACAAGCTGCGTGATTCGTTAAAAATTGACCGAGCAAAAATTCAAGTTGGCCGAATTTCTCGTTTTGGCCTGATGGAAATGTCACGTCAACGGATCCGTCCAAGCTTAGGTGAGTCCAGCACTCACGTATGTCCACGTTGTGTTGGCCAAGGTACTATTCGTGGCAACGAATCTCTTGCACTGTCAATTTTACGCTTGATGGAAGAAGAAGCAATCAAGGATTCTACTGGACACATTGAAGCACAAGTACCAGTTAATGTTGCAGCTTACTTACTCAATGAAAAACGTAAAGCGTTAGGTGTCATTGAGGACCGCCATAATGTACGAGTAATTATCGTACCGAACATTAATATGGAAACGCCTCACTTTGAAGTGATTAGACATCGCAATGACGTCGAATTAGCAACCAATAGCTACGAGATGGTTAAAGAGACGAGTTCAGAGAATAATTATGAGTCACGATTATTAAAAACTGAAATTAGTAAAAATGAGCCTATTTTAAAAGGGATGTCAGCACCAATCCAAGCTAATACACCTATTAATGTAGAGCAACCTGAGATAGCTACAGCGCCTCCAGTAACTCCAGTCGCTCCAGTGCAGACGACTGCAGTAACAGCACCGTCTGAAACACTATTTAAAAAGTTTAGCACTTTTGTTAAAGGACTATTTGCATCAGAGCCTGTTGAAGTTAAGCCTGAAGTCGTTGAGGAGCCAACGCCAAGACCGTCACCAAACAGAAACCGTAACCGCAACCGTAATCGTAGCCGTAATCAGCAGCGCTCTCGTGGTACCAGCACAGCACGTGAAGAGGTTAGCTCAGAGAACATTGAAACTGCTGAACAAGCAATAAGTTCAGAGGTTCAAACCAGCAAACCTAAACGTCAGCGCAACAAGCCAAAAACTGAACAACAAACCACTGAAGTACCACAAGTAGCACAAGAAGAGCAAGTAGCTCAGCGCCGCCAACGCCG
The DNA here is from genome assembly GCA_013214945.1 of Gammaproteobacteria bacterium. Taxonomy (NCBI): domain Bacteria; kingdom Pseudomonadati; phylum Pseudomonadota; class Gammaproteobacteria; species Gammaproteobacteria bacterium. Next base: position 392 of record JABSRT010000021.1, on the reverse strand, counting down.
TAACTTACGCCGTAAAGTCCGTACTAATAACTCGGCGACAAATGAAACGTCGCAAGAAGCTACTAAAGAAACTGCTGTTTTCAACTCAAATGAGCAGGAATTAAATGCCGAACAACCGGTAACTGATATCTCTGCCGAGCAAAGTTCGATTGAAGCCAGTAATGAGCAACAGCAAAAGAACCGTCGCCGCAATCGTCGTTCACCACGTCACCTACGATCTTCAGGTCAACGTCGTCAACGTCAAGAACGCAACAGTGATGAGCCAACCGCAGCCGTTGAAGCTAGGTATCCAGTTACTGAAGTTGAAGCAACTGTTGAAGTCGCTGCACCTGAAGTTGAAGCAACTGTTGAAGTAGCAGCACCTGAAGTTGAAGCAACTGTTGAAGTAGCAG